>JAOPVO010000039.1 GCA_025966155.1 Pseudonocardiales bacterium | reverse complement strand
GCTCCGCCGCCAGCGCGCGGGACCGGACCACCTGCGCCAAAGCGGGCGTCACAATCCTGAGCACACTATTGTCTGCCGCAGTGAGCCGCACCTCGCCCGGGCGCAGACCAACGGTCAGCGTCCCGATACCCGTCTCGCCAATGTGCAGGGCCAGCCTCCGAAGCTCCCACGACGGCGCCCCGGAAACTGCGATGGTCCCGGCGTCGTCGGACAGTTCCGCGTACGGCACTCCGAGAACCTCGCGCAGCGCGCGCAGGGCGACTACCGGGTCGTCGGACATCCGGTCCCCCACGTGCGACGCCGCCGCCACCGGATCAGGGCGGTCGCCGAACAGCAGCGGCGTCACCACGCCGCGCAGCAGCGTCCGAGCGGGCTGGAACAGCAGTGCGCAGCCCACGGCCACCAGACTGAGCGCGCCCGCAGATGGCGAATCGCCGTCCAGTGCCTCGATGATCGCGGCAGCTGCGGTGAAGATCGCGATCACCAGCATGCTGGTGATCGCGTACAGCAGCGATCGGGCGATCAGCGCCCGTATATCGACCACGTCCGGCGAGATAGCCCCGACGGCCATGGCACAGGGGAATCCGAGTATGAGCAGCACGGTGACGACGGTGCCGAGTTGGTTCGGCGCGGCGAAGAACAGCGGGCCGCCGATCAGCGCGATGGCGCCGAGCGAGAGCACCAGCCACAGCAGGGCGCGGCGGGTGGGGTCATCGCCGATCTCGAACCGCCACCACCCCGCGCACAGCACAACGAGGCCCAGCGCGAAGAGGGCGTTGCCGATCACGTCGTCGTTCCGCGGCGCAATCGCAACGGCGACGGAGGCGCCGGCGCAGCACAGCCCGGCCGCCGCCCCCGGCACACCGACCAGTCGCCCGTCAGGGAACAGCAGCACTGCCAGCGCGATCGGGACGGTGATCGACACCAACGCGATGCGCTGTACTCCGGCGGCGTCGAGCATCAGTGCGCCGGCGCTGGCCGCGAGCAGGCCCACGCCACCGATCATCATCGCGGTGCCGACTCGGCTGGTGCCCCTGCGGGGCGACTCGTCGCAGACGTACCAGCCGCACACAGCGAAACCGGCCCCGAGAACCAGATACGCCACCTGCGTGAGCACGCCGAAGCCCACCACCTGCGCCGACCACAGCCCCCAGATCGCGGCGAAGGAGACACACGCGGCCAAGGCCAATGCGACGCTATGCAGGTGCGGAATGCGCGGCGACCGCGCTATCGACACCGCGCTATCGGCTGCCATGACCCGCGCCCGAAGCGTTCCGCGGCTGACGCGACTCGCCGCCCAGCCCGCCCTCGCGTGCGCGGACGATAGCTGCCGAACGATCGGCGACAGCCAGCTTCGCGAAGATGGACGACACATGATTCCCAACAGTCTTCGGCGATAGCCCTAGAGCGTGCGCGATGGCTGAGTTGCGCGACCCTGACGCGATGAGATCCAGGACCTCGCGCTCGCGGGCGGTCAGCTCGGGGAACGGGGCCTCGGCGCGAACCGGCTGGGCGAAGAACCGAAGAACCCGCGATGCCACCCCCGGCCCGAAGATCGCCTCGCCGGACACCACCGCCCGCAGCGCCCGCTCGATCTCGCCCTGCTCTGCGCCCTTGAGCAGGAAGCCTCGCGCGCCCGCCCGCATCGCGGCGAACACGGTGTCGTCGTCCTCGAACATCGTCAGCATCAGCACCGCGACGTCTGGCAGCGCGGCGCTGATTCGGCGGGTGGCCTCGATGCCATCCAGCACCGGCATCTGCACATCCATGATGACAACATCGGGATGAACCAGGTGGGCCTCGCGCACCGCGGCCTCGCCATCGGCCGCCTCGGCCACGACCTCGCAGCCGGGCAGGGTGCCGATCAGCGCGCTCAACCCGTTGCGCACGACTGGGTGGTCGTCGGCGATGAGCACGCGAATAGTTGCCGGCGCGGTCATGAGGACATAATGCCGCCGCCCGGGCCGGATCCCTAGGGCCAGGCACCCAGTGGGCCCGGGCAATTGCCCGGCTCGCCCGGTGCCGGGCCCGATCCGCCGGGCGCATAGCGAGCGAAGTCTCATCGGTGGACGCCGAGCCGTGCGTCTGACCACAATGGCGCACACGGAGCGCCGCTCGCATGAGGAGTTTCCATGAGCTCAGCTCGCACGACGTCCACCGGGATCAGCGCCGCCGCCGTCCCGTTCAGCCTCACCGGCCGTGTGAAGGCCGGTCTAATCGTGGCCATCATCTTGGGGCTCGGCGATCTGGCGTCGATCCTCCTGGCCCCGACCGATACCGGCCAGAACGACGGTCCGCCGCTCCCGGTCATGATCCTCGCCACCGTTCTCGGCGCCGTGACGCTGGCCGCCATCTGGGTGGCCTGGCGCACAGGCAGCCGGCGCGCGCTTCGTGTTGTCGCCGGAACCCGGATCCTCTCCGCGCTGACATCGCTGCCGGCCTTCTTCGTCGACATCCCCGCGGGCCTGCTGGTGATCACCGCGGTCGGCGTTGTGCTGACGATTGTGTGCCTCGTGCTCATCCTCGCCCCGTCCGGCCCCAAGCCGCTGCCGATCGTCACCGACTGACCGCTGCGAGCGGAACTGGTGGCCATGGTTTGTCGCCCAGGGACAAACCATGGCCAAAAGTTCGGGGTGTCGGTGGCGCAATCGCGCTGTTAAGCGGGGCGTGTAGACAAGGCGCGTGACTGCCGCGCCGCCCGCCCGAGCGACGGGGCTCCCGTTCGGGCTGGCGCTCCTGGTCGCCGGCGCGCTGTTCATGGAGATCCTCGACGGGACGATCGTGTCGACGGCCGCCCCCCAGATCGCCGCCAGCTTCGACGTCGCCCCAGTCGATGTGCACATCGTCAGCACCGTCTACCTGCTGACGCTCGCCGTGGCGATCCCGGTGAGCCGCTGGGCCGCGGATCGCTACGGCGCACGGCGCATCTTCCTGGCCGCGATCGTCATCTTCACCGTCGCCTCGGCAGTCTGCGCGGCGAGCACCAGCCTCGGGATGCTGACCGCGGTTCGCATCGCCCAGGGCGTCGGCGGGGCGATGATGGTGCCGGTCGGGCGACTGGTGGTCATGCGCGATACCCCGCGCGCGGATGTCATCCGGGCGGTCGCCTTCCTGACCTGGCCGGCGCTGACGGCCCCGGTGCTCGCGCCGGTGCTCGGCGGGCTGATCACCGAATACGCCTCGTGGCGCTGGATCTTCCTGGTCAATGTGCCGCTCGGCGCTATCGCCCTGATCACGGCGCTGCGCTTGGTTCCGGCCTCCACGCAGCCTCGCCCGCCACCGCTGGACTGGATTGGCTTCGGGCTCTCGGGCCTCGGGCTCGGATTCGTCACCTACGCCGCGGGGATGCTGGAGGCCGACCGGATCCGCTGGGTGGCGCTGGTCGCGCTCGTCGTCGTGGGCTGCCTGCTCCTGGCTGCGGCGGTGCGCCATCTGCTGCGTGCCGCCGCCCCGCTGATTGACCTCCGGGTGCTGCGCATCGCCACCGTCCGGCGCAGCGCGATCGGCGGATCGTGGTTCCGCATGGTCGTCAGCGCCGTGCCGTTCCTGCTGCCGCTGATGTTCCAGGCCGGATTCGGCTGGAGCCCGGTTCGCTCGGGCCTGCTGGTGATGGCGGTCTTCGCGGGCAACATAGCCATTAAACCGATGACGACGCCGGCGCTGAAGCGGTTCGGATTCCGACGTGTTCTGCTCTACTCGGGGCTCGGCCTGGCCATCACGGTTGCAGCGTGCGGCGTCATCACCGCCTCGACGCCGCTGCCGATCATCGCCGTCGTGCTGTTCCTCAGTGGCGCGTTCCGGTCGATCGGGTTCAGCGCGTACAACACGATCGCGTTCGCCGACACCGACCCCACCACCCTGGGCGACGTCAACACCCTGACGTCGACGACGACGCAGTTGATGGCGGGGCTGGGCATCGCGGTCGCGGCCATCGCCGTCCGCGCCGGCGACGCGCTGAGCATCGGCGGCAGCGGCGACGCCCAGCCTTACCAAGCCGCCTTCGTGCTGGTCGACCTGCTGATGCTGCCGGCGCTGGCCGATGCCCTGCGCGTCGACCGGCGCGCCGGCGCGGCCATCGGCGGGGGCGTCAAGCCCGCCCGCTGACCGCACCGCCACGCCCGTCGCGAACCCGACTTGCGTTACGGCCAGCGGAGCCCAGCCGGGTCCCGGGAGGGTTCGCCGCGTCTATCGAGGTCAACGCACCCGGCAACCAGACGTCCGAGTTCATCGAAGCGTCTGACCCGCGCAGCCGGGCTTGTGCTACGGGCGGCGTCGATAGTCGACGCTGGAGTTACGCAGACTGCTCAGGCAGTGAGCAGGGCCTCGGTGGCGGCCGCGACGGCGGCGACCTCGATCAGGAAGCCGTCATGGCCGTAAGGCGATTGCACTGTCGTCAGCGTCGCCCCGGGGATGCCGCTCGCCAGCGCACTCTGCTGCTCGGGCCGGTACAGCCGATCGGTGTCGACGGACACCACTACCGTCGACGCGGTGATGGCGCCCAGCGCGGTGCCCACGCCGCCCCGGCCGCGGCCTATGTCGTGGGAGTTCATCGCCTCGGACAGCAGGACGTAGGAACCGGCATCGAACCGTCGCGCGAGCTTGGTCGCATGGTGGTCCAGATACGACTCGATCGCGAACCGCCCGCCGGAGGACGGGTCCTCGCCATCCTGCGCGGCGCGACCGAACCGCGACTCGAGCTCGAGTGACCCGCGGTAGGAGATGTGCGCGATCTTCCGGGCGATCCCCATGCCGGCGACGGGGCCGACCGACGAGCCGTAGTAGTCGCCGCCCAGCCAGGCCGGATCGGCCTTGATCGCCGAAACCTGCGTCGAGCACAGGGCAATCTGCTCCGCCGACGCCGCGGCGCAGGTCGCCAGCAGGAGCAGCCGCTCAACCGCCGTCGGCTGCATGAACGCCCATTCCAGCGAACGCATGCCGCCCATAGAGCCGCCGACCATCAGCGCCCACCGCTCGATGCCGAGCACCTTGGCCAAGGCGATCTCCGCCCGCACCTGGTCTCTGATCGTCAGCCGCGGGAATCGCGACCCCCACGGCGATCCATCGGAAGCTATGGACGATGGCCCGGTCGAGCCCCCGCAGCCACCGAGCACATTCGGGGCGACGACGAACCAGCGGTTGGTGTCCAGCGCACGGCCCGGCCCGATCAGGCCATCCCACCACCCGCCGGTCGGCTGGCCCGGCCCGGCGGGACCGACAACGTGCGCGTCCCCGGTGAGCGCGTGCTCCACGAGGACGGCGTTGGACCCGTCGTAGGAGCCCCATGTCTCGTACGCAAGCGTCGCCGACGGCAGCGCGCCGCCCCACTCGAGGGCCAGCGCGCCGATGTCGGCGAAGCGCCGGGCGCCCACGGGATCCCCGGGGCGCCAGGCGCCTGTGACCGGGAGGCCGGCCACAGCGGAGTCAGACATGGGGCTACTGCTTGGCGGCCGCGAAGCCCTGGTCGAGGTCGGCGAGGATGTCCTCGATGCCCTCGATGCCGACCGAGAGGCGCACCAGGCCGGGACCGACCCCCGCCGACACCTGCTCCACTGCGGATAGCTGCGAGTGGGTCGTTGAGGCCGGGTGGATGACCAGCGACCGGACATCGCCGATGTTGGCCACGTGGCTGTGGAGCGTCAGCCCCTCGGTGAAGGCGACGCCGGCCTCGAGCCCGCCGACGATGTCGAACGCCAGCACCGCGCCGGAGCCCAGCGGCGCGTACTTAGCCGCCAATGCGTTATACGGCGAGGACGGCAGCGATGCATAGGCAACGCGCTCGACCTGCGGGTGCGCCTCGAGGTAGTCCGCCACCTTACGGGCGTTGGCGATGTGCCGCTCCATGCGCAGCGACAGCGTCTCCAGGCCCTGGGCGATCAGGAAGGCGTTGAACGGGCTGATCGCCGAGCCCAAATCGCGCAGCAGCTGCACCCGCGCCTTCATGATGAACGACAGGTTGACGCCGAAAACGCCGTTCACGCCGAGATCCCGCCCGTACACGAGGCCGTGGTAGCTCTCGTCGGGCTGGTTGTAGTTCGGGAACCGATCTGGATAGGCAGCGAAGTCGAAGTTGCCGCTGTCGACGATGGCGCCGGCGATGGTCGTGCCGTGGCCGCCCAGGTACTTGGTCGCCGAGTGGACGATGATGTCCGCGCCATGCTCGAACGGGCGGATCAGGAACGGCGTGGCCACGGTGTTGTCGACCAGCAGCGGCACGCCGATCTCGTGGGCCACCGCGGCGATGGTCTCGATGTCGAGCACGTCCTGCTTCGGGTTGCCGATCGTCTCGCCGAAGAACAGCTTCGTGTTCGGCTGAACGGCGTCGCGCCACGACTGCGGGTCGCCCGGGTCCGTCACGAAGGTCGTCGTGATGCCGAGCTTGGGCAGTGTGTAGTGCAGGAGGTTGTACGTGCCGCCGTACAGGGACGGCGAGGCCACGATGTGGTCCCCCGCCTCGGCGATGTTCAGGAAGGCGATGGTCTCGGCCGCCTGGCCACTGGACACCAGCAGCGCCCCGACGCCGCCCTCGAGTGCGGCGATCCGCTGCTCGACCGCGTCCTGCGTCGGGTTCATGATCCGGGTGTAGATGTTGCCGAGCTCCTTGAGCGCGAAGAGATTCGACGCATGCTCGGAGCTCTTGAACTGGTACGCCGTCGTCTGGTAGATCGGCAGCGCGCGCGCCCCGGTCGCCGAATCGGGCGTCTGGCCGGCGTGGACCTGCTTGGTCTCGAAGGACCAGTTGGCTGGTGCAGTCATCGTCTTCTCCTGTTGTCGGTGTGGACCAGAGGCCGAGACAACGGAGAGCGGCTCAACCCGGCCCTCGTGTTCGACCGGTTGCACAGCGATCTGAGCTACCCGCGCACGCAGACGGAGCAGCACATGCTGTCAGGCAGCTTGATCACGCACCGGACCCTACTGCCTTCCGCATCTGCTTTCCAGACGTCCGGTTCAGCGCTGCGCGCACTCGATGTCGACGACCGGTAGCCCCCAGTTCGCCCACTGCGGGCCCGGCTAACAGGCTTCCCGCTCGCGCGATCGACCGCCGGAGAGATGGAATGACCGCACCCGACAGACGACGACCAGCAGCCGGTGGGACGCGCTGCCTCCCATCGTCATGATCGCGGCGACCGATGTGGCCTGCAACAGCGACTGCTCCTGGGCCAAGATCGGCCAGCACACTGGAGCCGTCACCAGCAGAGCAGGAGATCCCCCGAATCCTCCGGCGGATGAAGACGGTCCGCCGATGATTCGCGGCGACGCCGGTCGGGCGCCTCCTCGCGGGCGATGAGCACCCATTCGCGGCGGTTCCGGTCCACTAGTCGTTCGTCGTTTCCCCGCATAGCAAAATCCCCCAGTGTGTCGTGCCGTGCCCGTCCTCATTGCCACGATCGACGCAGGCAACTTAGCTAGGCTAACGGCGAACCTCACTTTAAGTAGCGCTTCGTACAAAAGTGAGGGCAAAGGGGCAACAAATCCTACTGCGCGTGCCTTTACGGCAAAAAGCTACCCATCAGGGCTGGCCGGGCTTGAGGATGACGAAGAGCGCCTCGGCATCGGCCACCAGGGTATCGCCGTCGTAGAGGCGTCCGGATGAGAACTTCTTGCGGCCCTCGACCCGGTCGATGCCGGCCTCGACCCGAAGATCCTTCTCGATCGGCGCGACCGCGCGGTAGTTCACCGTGAGGTACGCCGTGCGCGAGGCCGGCTCGCCCGGATAATTCGACATCCGGCCGAGCACCTCGTCGAACAGCAGCGCCGTGGCCCCGCCGTGGGCGACGCCGCCCCGGCCGTGATGGAATCGGGAGAATCGGACGACTCCAGCGGTGAATCCCGCCCGGGCCTCGAGGATGGTCAGCGGGACCGAGAACGGGCCCTGGCCGCTGGACAGCGCCATCGATCGAGTGCCGACGTAGTCCGCCTGATAGGCCGGGAAGCCCTCGAGCCGCTCAGCGAGCTCGTGCAGCTGGGCCGTGGCGCGCTGCATGTCCGGTGACCCGGCATCAATGGACACCGCCGCTTCCTGCACCCGCCGGAGCGCCACTACATAGTCACCATAGGGATCGCTCGAGGGGTGCGCGTCGCGCGGCAGCCGATCAGCAGGCAGAGTCGTCACGTAGAAGCACTGTAGATGACGGCCAACGGCAGGATCGGCAGCACGGACGGCAGATCCCGGTCGCTCACGGTGATGAGCAAGAATGGCAAGTTGAGCGGCCTGGGGC
Source organism: Pseudonocardiales bacterium (assembly GCA_025966155.1). Classification (GTDB taxonomy): domain Bacteria; phylum Actinomycetota; class Actinomycetes; order Mycobacteriales; family Jatrophihabitantaceae; genus RYN-150. Next base: position 226 of record JAOPVO010000039.1, on the reverse strand, counting down.
GGCTCAACTTGCCATTCTGGGGCATTCGAAGGCGGCTACCAGGCGTAGTTCTCCGGCGCGGTCTTGTAGCCGGGGAAGATCTGGTCGAGCCGCTCGAGCGCCTTCTCATCCAGCGTGACGTCCAGCGCGCGCACGGCGGCGTCGAGCTGGGACTGGATGCGCGGGCCCACGATCGGCGCCGTCACCCCGGGCTGGGCCAGGAGCCAGGCCAGCGCGATGTCGCCGG
>JAOPVO010000192.1 GCA_025966155.1 Pseudonocardiales bacterium | reverse complement strand
TCGAGGACGGCCTCCACCGGGCGCTCCGGGCGGCGCTGCAGCAGCGGCTGGTCCTGCACGTGCGCGTCCTCGACCTGGATGGGCTGCACCTCTAGCGCTGAGTCGCCGGTTTCGGGACGTTACGGCGCACAGTCCGCCGTAACGTCCCACAAGCGCGGCTCGCCAGCCGTAGGCGCCGGCGGCCGTGTCAGGCGACCGTGTCAGGCGGCCGTGTCAGGCGGCCGTGTCAGGCGGCCGTGTCAGGCGACCGTGTCAGGCGACGAGGTCGCGTACGACTGCGTCGGCCAGCAGCCGGCCCCGCTGGGTCAGGACGATCCGGCCCAGGTCCCACATCTGGCGATCGATGAGCTGACGCCCGACGGCCTCCTGGGCGCGGATCAGCCCTTGCTGCGACAGCTCCGATATCCCGATGCCTTCGCGCAGCCGCACCGGCAGCATGTTGTGCTCCATCAGCCGCGAATCCGGGCCGAGCGTCTCGCGCCCAGCTGCGGGGCTGACCGCCTCGGCCAGCCGCTGTGCATAGCTGGCTGGGTGCTTGACATTCCACCAGCGGACGCCGCCGACATGGCTATGGGCCCCGGGGCCGATCCCCCACCAGTTGTGGTTCCGCCAATAGAGCATGTTGTGCGCGCACTGGGCCGCGGGCGTCCGAGCCCAGTTGGACACCTCGTACCAGTCGAAGCCCGCGCGCCGCAGCGTCTCGTCGGCCTGCACGTAGCGGTCAGCGAGGACGTCATCGTCCGGGGCGGGGACGATGCCGCGGGCGACCTGCCGGGCCAGCGCCGTCCCCTCCTCGACGATCAGCGCGTATGCGCTCACGTGGTCGGGGCCGGCTGCGATGGCGGAGTCGAGGGACAGCTGCCAATCCGCGTCGGTCTCCTTGGGGCTGCCGTAGATCAGGTCGAGGTTGATGTGCTCGAACCCGGCGGCGCGCGCCTCGGCCACAGCCTGCTGCGCGCGGCCCGGGGTGTGGACACGGTCGAGGACCTGAAGCACGTGGGCAGCCGCGGACTGCATGCCGATCGACAGCCGGGTGAAGCCCGCGGCCCGCAGGTGCTCCAGGTACGCCTGGCTGACCGTCTCGGGGTTCGCCTCGGTGGTGATCTCGGCGCCGGGGGCGATGCCGAACTGGGCGTCGATCTCCCGGAGGATCAGCGCAAGGTGCTCGGCGGGCAGCAGCGTGGGCGTCCCGCCGCCGACGAACACCGTCGACACCGGCGGGGTGCTCGCGGGCAGGATCTCCCGCGCCATCCGGATCTCGGCGATAACCGTGTCGGCGTACGTGCCCTGGCTGACCGATCCGGCGCCTTGGCCCAGTTCCTGGGCGGTGTAGGTGTTGAAGTCGCAGTAGCCGCAGCGGGTGGTGCAGAACGGCACATGGACGTAGAAGCCGAACGGCGTGCGGCCCAGCGTGCTCAGCGCGGACTCGGGCAGCCGCCCATCGGTCGGCGCGGGATCGCCGTCGGGCAGGCTGGAGGGCATTCGACCAGTCTGCCTTCTCCGTGGCTCGCCGGCCCGCAGGCGCGAGCCTCTAGCGCATTGCGGAGTAGCCGTAGCCGATCGCCAGAAGGACCAGCAGGAGGATCAGCGCCAGCAGGGGGCGGCGGATGCTGGGCATGGGGTCGACCGTAGCCGATGCGCAGATAGGGTCCACCGATGCGCGCCGTCTATGCCCTGTCCGCCAATCCGGACTACCCCCTGGATTCCCTGCGCGTCGGCGAGCGGCCCTATCCCACCGTCCCGCCGGGCTGGACGACGATCCAGGTCCGGGCCGCGAGCCTGAATCACCACGATGTCTGGACGCTGCGCGGGGTCGGCATCGGCGGCGGCGACTTCCCGATGATCCTGGGCTGCGACGCGGCCGGCATCGACCTGTCGACCGGCCAGGAGGTCATCGTCTACGGCGTGATCCCCAGCACCGGCTGGGTCGGCGACGAGACGATGGACCCCGGCCGCACGATCCTCTCCGAGAAGCACCAGGGGACCATCGCGGAGTATGTGACGGTCCCGGCCGCCAATGTCGTGGCCAAGCCGCAGCACGTGTCCTTCGTGGACGGCGCGGCGATCGGCGTGGCCTGGCTGACCGCGTACCGGATGCTGTTCCGCAACTCGGGCCTGCGGCCGGGCCAGACGGTGCTGGTGCAGGGCGCGACCGGCGGGGTGTCCAGCGCCTGCATCACGCTGGCCCGCGCGGCCGGCTACCGGGTGTGGGCCACCGCGCGCACCGAGGAGAAGCGGGCCTTCGCCATCCAGGTCGGCGCGCACGAGTCGTTCGAGCCCGGCGCGCGGCTGCCCGACCGCGTCGACGCCGTCATGGAGACCGTCGGCCGCGCGACGTGGTCGCACTCCCTCAAGTCCCTTCGCCCGGGCGGACGGGTCGTCATCTCCGGGGCCACGACCGGCGCGCTGCCCGCGGCCGAGCTGAACCGGATCTTCTTCCTGCAGCTGCAGGTGCTCGGATCGACGATGGGCACCAAGCAGGAGCTCGTGGAGCTGCTGCGCATGGTGGGCGCGACCGGCCTGCGCCCGGCGATAGACCGGGTGATCCCGTTCGAGGAGGCCGCCGATGCATTTAAGGCGATGGAGCACGGGGAGCTGCTGGGCAAGGCGGTGTTCACGCCCTAGCCCGGCCCGGCCCGGCCCGTCGGCGGCGATGAGGCCGGTTGGCGAACCGGTATCGGGGCCGGTTTTGGGACATCGATGTGGTTGATCAACATGGAAGTCCCACAACTGTCACTGGCCCTGAGCCACGGCTCGACGGACTCGCTGCAGCACGTAATACGGCCGCTCGACAATGTCGAACCACGTGAAGCGCAGCACCCGCCATCCGCACTCCACCGCGGCGTTCTGACGGGTCCGGTCAGTCTGGAAGCGCTCGACGTCGGAATGCGATCCCCAGCCATCGACCTCGAGTATCAGCCGCAGCTTCGAGAAGACCACGTCGAAGGCGAGCCTGGCGAACCCAAGATCGACCGACGCATTGGCAGCCCACCCGGTGATGCCCGCGGAGCGCAGCAGGCGATGCAGTCGACGCTCGGATTCAGCATCGCCCATCGCGCATTCGTTCCTCAGCAACTTCAGTTTGGCGCTGCCCCACCGCCCTGGGAAATCGGCCAACTCGCCGTCGAGATGCTCGAGTGACAGCCATCCACGCTGGATGGAGCGATCCAGCAACAAACGGCCCCTTCGCATCGTGCCCGTGCGCAGGCACTCGATCACTGTGCGACGAATGCTTGTCACCGCTAGCCCCCGATGGTCGACAATGTCGCTGGGCGGCAGTGGCACCCGATGCACGCGCACGCCGGGGGGAAGCCTGATGTGCGTTCGGTCGGGAACTGTGACGTGAAGCCGGTCGTCGCGGACATTCTCGATGCCATGCACGGAGGCAGCGCTCTCGTGACTCAGCACGGCGTTGGTTGCCAGCACCGCGGACCACGCTTCGGTGAGCGTCGTCGTCGGAGCGCTGGCTGCCCGCCATAGACCACGCTGCCGCGGATCCGGGATCAAGTCGCCCCGTCGGCGCAGGGAGACGATCTGCGCGTCCGTCAACCCCAGCGCGTCCAGTTGCTGTCTGGTGATTGCGCCGTGCTGGCGCCGTGCCGTGTCCTGCCACATCGCGCAAGCGTCGGCTCGCCCGGCGGTCGCTGGTGGGACGAGGCGCGATCTGTGGATACCGCGGCGGTTGTGGGACATCGATGTGGTTCAACCACTTGGATGTCCCACAACCGGGGCTGGCCACGGACGGATCGGCGCCCTGCTACTTCTTGGGCACGTCCTCGTCGCTGGACAACGCGGCGATGAAGGCCTCCTGCGGGACCTCCACGCGCCCGACCATCTTCATCCGCTTCTTGCCTTCCTTCTGCTTCTCCAGCAGCTTGCGCTTGCGGGTGATGTCGCCGCCGTAGCACTTGGCGAGCACGTCCTTGCGGATGGCGCTGATGTTCTCCCGCGCGATCACCCGGGCGCCGATCGCAGCCTGGATCGGCACCTCGAACTGCTGGCGCGGAATGAGCTTGCGCAGCTTGCCGGTCATCGATGTGCCGTACGCGAACGCCTTGTCCTTGTGGATGATCGAGCTGAATGCGTCGACGGCCTCGCCCTGGAGCAGGATGTCGACCTTGACCAGCTCGGCCTGCTGCTCGCCCGCGAGCTCGTAGTCCAGCGATGCATAGCCACGCGTGCGCGACTTCAGCTGATCGAAGAAGTCGAAGATGATCTCGGCCAGCGGCAGGGTGTACCGCAGCTCGACGCGGGACTCGGAGAGGTAGTCGATCCCGCCCAAGGTGCCGCGCCGGTTCTGGCAGAGCTCCATAATCGCGCCGATGTACTCACTCGGCGCGATGACCATGCACTTGGCGATGGGCTCGAAGATCTGCGCGATCCTGCCCCCACCGGGCCAGTCCGAAGGATTGGTGACTATCTGCTCTTCGCCGTTCTCCAGGATCACCCGGTTGACGACATTGGGCGCAGTCGAGATCAGCTCGAGGTTGAACTCGCGCTCGAGCCGGTCGCGGGTGATCTCCAGATGCAGCAGACCGAGAAAACCGCAGCGGAAGCCGAAGCCCAGCGCCGCGGACGACTCGGGCTCGTAGACCAGCGCTGCGTCATTCAATTGCAGGCGATCCAACGCGTCGCGCAGCAGCGGGTAGTCCGAGCCGTCGATCGGGAACAGGCCCGAGAACACCATCGGCTTGGGGTCCGCGTAGCCGCCGAGCGCCGTCGTGGCCGGCTTGATCGCGTCGGTGACCGTGTCGCCGACGCGCGACAGCCGCACGTCCTTCACGCCCGTGATCAGATAGCCGACCTCGCCGACGGACAGCCCCTGCGTAGGCAGCGGCTCCGGGGAGATGACGCCGACCTCGAGCAGCTCGTGAACGGCGCCGGTCGACATCATCTTGATGCGCTGGCGCGGGGTGATGTGCCCGTCGATGACCCGGATGTAGGTAATGACGCCGCGGTAGATGTCGTAGACGGAATCGAAGATCATGGCCCGGCTCGGGGCATCGGCCTCGCCGACCGGCGCGGGGATCTCGCGGCAGACGACGTCCAGCAGCTGATCGACGCCCTGGCCGGTCTTCGCGCTGACCCGGAGCACGTCGTCGGGGTCGCAGCCGATGATGTGCGCGATCTCGGCGGCGTACCGGTCCGGCTGGGCGGCCGGCAGGTCGATCTTGTTCAGCACCGGGATGATCGTGAGGTTGTTCTCCAGCGCCAGGTACAGGTTCGCCAGCGTCTGCGCCTCGATGCCCTGGGCGGCGTCGACGAGCAGGACCGCGCCCTCGCAGGCGGCGAGCGAGCGCGAGACCTCATAGGTGAAGTCGACGTGCCCCGGGGTGTCGATCATGTGCAGCACGTACTCGGTGCCGTCGATGCCCGAGGTCCACGGCATGCGCACGTTCTGCGCCTTGATCGTGATCCCGCGCTCGCGCTCGATGTCCATGCGGTCGAGGTACTGGGCCCGCGCGTGGCGGGCGTCGACGACGCCGGTGAGCTGGAGCATGCGGTCGGCCAGGGTCGACTTGCCGTGATCGATATGGGCGATGATGCAGAAGTTGCGGATGCGGGCCGGATCGGTCCGGCCGGCGGCGGACGAGGCGCTCAACGGCCTGCTTTCGGTGGTGAGGGGCTGAGTGGAAACTTGCTGACCACCCGGCGCGCGCCTCGCGGCGTGCCTGTCCATGGTCGCACGTTCACCGGCATCGGCGATGATGGACGCCATGACGAGCGCCCAGAGCCAGCCCGCCGACCCCCGCCGCATCGACGAGTACCGCATCGCGGCCCGCGATCTACGCCCCGGGGACCTCGTCAATACCTCCCCTGGCGCCGAGGACGACTGGCAGCGGGTGCTGGCGGTGTTCAGCGCCGACTCCGCACCCAGCGGCGACACCGAGATGCAGACGCTGATCAACGAGATCGGCGACCGCTACGTCGTCGTCGAGCTGTCGGACCTTGCGCCCGTGGACTCGAATATCTACTTCTCCGCTGGGGTCGCGATGGCGTATTCAACCGACGATGGCCCGGATCAAGCCGTGACCGAGGTCGTCAGCGACGCCGAGGGCGTCCGCACCTATCTCTATACGATCCACGAGGTCGTCACCGTCCGGTCGCGCGGTTGAGGCTGCGGCCCCTGCGCTGGTAGTCTCGCGAGGTTGTCCTGAGCACGTCAGCACGTAGGTACTCCTGAGCATCATCAGACGCAGCATCCCTTCACACGCAATAGAGGCTTCTTTCGTGGCGAACATCAAGTCCCAGATCAAGCGCAACCGCACCAACGAGATCGCTCGTCTGCGCAACAAGAGCGTCAAGTCCGCGCTGAAGACCGCGGTCCGTCGTTTCCGCGACGCCGCCGAGACCGGCGACAAGGCTGCTGTCGACGTTGCGCTGCGCACCGCATCGCGCCAGCTCGACAAGGCCGCGAGCAAGGGCGTCATCCACCCGAACCAGGCTGCGAACAAGAAGTCCGCGATGGCGCTGCGCGCCTCCGCGGTCTGATCTTCGCTCCATAGCACTTCGCTTCACCGAAGCCCGCGGCCAACGGCCGCGGGCTTCGTCGCGTTCACCGCTGTGGAGTGGACGCAGCTCCACCGACTGAGCCCGTTGGGTCAGGCGCGAGTCGAGCGCGCCGCGGCCAGGTCCTGGATCGCCCGCTCCAGCGCATAGCCGGCATCGACGGCGACGCCCTTGACCGCGGCGTTCACATCGGCCGTGACCGCCATCGCGGCAATCAGCCCGTTCTCGCTCCAATTCCGCGCCTGCGAGCGGGCCCGCTTGACCTTCCACGGCGGCATCCCAAGGCGGCTGGCCAGCTCGTAGTCCGTGCCCCGCCCGGCCGTCGCGACGCGGGCCACCGAGCGGATGCCGTCGGCGAGGGCATCGGCAATGAGGACGGGAGCGACGCCGATCGCCATTGCCCAGCGCAGCGTCTCCAGCGCGCCGGCGACATCGCCGATGACCGCGCGGTCGGACACCGCGAATCCAGTGACTTCCGCCCGGCCACGGTGGTACTCCGCGACGGCGGTCGCGGTGATCGTGCCGCCGGTGTCGGCCACCAACTGAGTGGCAACCGCGGCGAGCTCGCGCAGGTCGCTGCCGACGGCATCGAGCAGTGCAGCGGCAGCATCGGGGGTGATGTTCCCAGCGGCGCGGCGCACCTCGGTGCGGACGAAGTCCAGCCGCTCCTCCGCCCGGGTCAGCGGGGCGCATGACACGACCGCCGCACCGGCCGCCTTGGCCGCCTCGACGAGCGCCTTGCCCCTGGCCCCACCCGAGTGCTGAAGGATGAGGACGACCCCTTCAGCCGGATCGCCCATCAGCGATTTGACGGTTCCGAGCCGATCGACCGGCAGCTCCTCGGCCTTGCGCAGCACCGTGACC
>JAOPVO010000188.1 GCA_025966155.1 Pseudonocardiales bacterium | reverse complement strand
GGCGGCGTGCCCGTTGACCGATGTCATCGAGGACCAGGCCCAGGCCGCGCTCACTGGCGGTCCGCGCCCGTTGGCCACCTCCCTCGCCATCAACTGGGTGTGGATGCCGCCGTGGGGCCCGGACAAGATCACCGACGACGGCCGCGACCAGCTGCGGGCGCTGGGCTTCAACGTCTGACCCGCTCAGTCGCCGTCGTCCCGCCCGCACCACCGAAACGCCAGCACCACCGAAACGCAGTACTAGCACCACTCTGAACGGCAAGCGCATCGTCGCGTCTGTGCCACTTCGCTTCAGACCGACCGCACCGCGAACCGACAGGAACTCACCGTCCCATGATCACCCTGACCGAACTTGAGCTGCGCGCCGGCGCGCGGATCCTGCTCGAGCCGACCACCCTGCGCATCCAGCCGGGTGACCGCATCGGGCTGGTGGGTCGCAACGGCGCGGGCAAGACGACGTCGCTGAAGGCGCTGGCAGGGGAGACGGCCCCGCACGCAGGCAAGATCGAGGTCGTCGGCCCAGTGGGGTACCTCCCGCAGGACCCGCGCACCGGCGACCTGGAGCAGACCGCCCGCGATCGAGTGCTGTCCGCGCGCGGCCTCGATGAGTTGATGCACGGGATCGAGAAGGCGCAGATTCAGCTCGCCGAGACCCCGGACGACGAGAAGGTCATCCGTCGCTACGGCAATCTCGAGGAGCGGTTCTCCGACCTCGGGGGTTACGCCGCCGAGAGCGAGGCGGCCCGGATCTGCTCCAACCTCGGCCTGCCCGATCGGGTACTGGCCCAGCGGGTCGGCACCCTGTCCGGCGGGCAGCGCCGTCGCGTCGAACTCGCGCGGATCCTGTTCGCGGACTCCGCGGGCGAGCCGACGACGCTGCTGCTGGATGAGCCGACCAACCACCTGGATGCCGACTCCATCGGTTGGCTGCGCGATTTCCTGAAGGCCCATAAGGGCGGGCTCGTGGTCATCAGCCACGATGTCGAGCTGCTCGACGCCGTAGTGAACAAGGTCTGGTACCTCGATGCCAACCGCGCGGCCATCGATCCGTACAACGTCGGCTGGAAGACCTACGTCGCCCAGCGCGAGAACGACGAGAAGCGCCGGCATCGCGAGCGCGCGAACGCCGAGCGGAAGATCGACTCCCTGCGCGGCCAGGCCGACAAGATGCGGGCCAAGGCCACCAAGGCCAGGGCGGCCCACCAGATGGATCGCCGAGCCGCGGCGCTGGCCGCCGGGCTGGCCGAGGTCCGTGTGCACGACAAGACCGCGAAGCTGCGCTTCCCCGAGCCGGCCCCGTGCGGCCGCACGCCGCTGATGGCCGAGGGGCTGTCCAAGTCCTACGGCTCGCTGGAGATCTTCACCGATGTCGACATCGCAATCGACAAGGGCACCCGCGTCGTGGTGCTCGGGCTCAACGGCGCCGGGAAGACCACTCTCCTGCGGATGCTGGCCGGCAACGAGGCGCCGGACACGGGCACGATCATCCCCGGCCACGGCCTGCGCATGGGCTACTACGCCCAGGAGCACGAGACCCTCGACAACGACCGGACGGTTCTGGAGAACATGCGGTCCTCGGCCCCACTGCCCGCCGATGTCGAGTTGCGCAAGATCCTCGGCGCATTCCTGTTCACCGGCGACGATGTCGAGAAGCCGGCCGGGGTGCTGTCCGGCGGGGAGAAGACCCGTCTCGCCCTGGCGATGCTGGTCACGAGCGCAGCCAATGTCCTGCTGCTCGACGAGCCTACGAACAACCTGGACCCCGTCAGCCGCGAGCAGGTCCTCGAGGCGCTGCGCACCTACGCCGGCGCGATCGTCCTCGTGACGCACGACGAGGGCGCGGTCGAGGCGCTGTCCCCGGACAAGGTGATCCTGCTGCCCGACGGCATCGAGGATACCTGGAACCCCGAATTTGCCGATCTCGTCAGTCTCGCCTGACCCGTCCCGCGCCGCGGGGATATCCGCTGGATCACGGGGAAGGACTCCGCCCAACGCAGGTGCCAGAAGCCCTGCGCTCAGTACATCGAGGCGGAGGGAATCAAGTGGCGGAGCTCAAGAAAGGCGCGCGCATCACGGGCACAGATCGCGTGAAGCTGGCGACCGAGATCAAGACGCAGTACCGCAAGGGCGCGAGTATCCGGGAGTTGGCCGAGACCCACGGCCGATCCTACGGATTCATGCATCGCATGCTGTCTGAAGCCGGCGCGACGCTGCGTCAGCGCGGCGGCCGGACGAAGGCAAGGGGCGCGGCCTAGGCCGGAGAGCCTGCGAGCAGAGAGCACTGCCCCGACAAGTCGGGGTGGGCCGAGAGTACGTCGGCGAGCTGGACGAGGTCCGTGCGTTGGCAGCGGACGACCGCCACGCCGCCGAGCAAGATAGCAGGATAAGTAGCTAGGTTGGCCGCAGTCCGTTGAGCCAGAGCGGGATGCGGGCCAATGAGCGCCTCGATGCAGCGGGCGAGCAATCCGACCGGGGCGAATCGCTCCGGCACCGAAGCCAGCAATGGATTGGCCGGTTGCTCATCCCTCAGCTGCGCCGCCGCCTCGCGCGCCCACGAGCGCATGACGTCCACGCCGTAGAACGCAAGGGCGGCGTCGCTGCCCAGTCCGAGTCCGTTCGCGAATGTGCGCATCCGGTGCTCGAGCATCGTCTTCGCCGTCTTCGGACTAAGCACGATCCCGGCTCTGGCCAACTCGCCCAGATAGACCTCAACCAGATGGTCCGTGCGATCGGCGGGCATCGTCGGTTAGGCCGTGACGGACGTCGGGTCCTCGAGCATTGCCTCGAAGCCGATCTCCATTGCGCCCAGCAGACTGGAGTCCCCGCCGAGGCCGGGCAGTACCAGCTGCACGCCGGCCAGGAGGCTGGCCATCGAGTGCCGCTCGAGCAGGTCCTCGACCTGCGGGCGGGCCAGCTCGACCAGGCCGGACAGATTCCCACCGACGATGACCATCCGCGGGTTGAAGATATTCACCACGCTGGCCAGGCCCCGCCCCAGCCACTCCGCCGTGTGCGCGACGCCGTCGACGGCCTCGGGGTCGCCGGCTCGCGCCGCCGCGTACGCGTCCACCATGGCCCGGCTGCCGTGCTGGTCGCTGCGCTTGCAGGCCCGCAGCAGCCCGACCTCGCCGATCTTGGTCTCGAGGCAGCCGATGCTGCCGCAACCGCACTCGTCGCCCACCGGGTCGACCATCATGTGGCCGATCTCCCCGGCGTAGCCGCCTGACCCGCGCAGCGAGGTCCCGGCGCTGATGATGCCGCCGCCGACGCCGACGTCGCCGGCGAGGTAGACGATGTCGTCGATGCCTCGGGCCGCGCCGCGAACATGCTCGGCCAGGGCGCCGAGGTCGCCGTCGTTGCCGATGCGGATCGGCACCCGCGTCGGCATCCGCTCGGCCAGCAGCCGGGCAAACGGCACTGACTGCCACCGCAGGTTGGGGGCGATCTCGATCATCCCGTCCGCGGCCCGCACAATGCCGGGCACGCTGACACCCACGCCCACCAGGCGGGCGCCCGCGGGAACCTGCCGCTGATGGTGGCGCAGATCGGCGATGATCCGCCCGGCGATCAGGTTCGGCATCGCCCCGACGGCGTCTATGGCCTGATCCCGCCGGGACAGCACCGCTCCGCTCAGGCCGATGGCCGCAGTGGTCATCGACTCGACGCCGATGGATGCAGCAAGCACATACGGGCCGTCGTGCCGGGGCCCGACGACATGCGAGGGACGCCCGGCGCCGGTGCGGGTGTCGGGCACCCGCTCGACCACGAGGCGATGGTCGACGAGGTCACTGACCAGGGCGCGGATCGTGCTGCGGTTCAGCCCGATCACGTGCGTGAGCTCGGCCCTGGACATCTCGCCGTTCAGATGGACCTGACGCAGCACCAACCCGAGGTTGTGCCGCCGGATCTCGTCGGGTCGCACCGCCAGCCCTGGATTGGTCATGTCTGCCGGCGTCTCGCTCTCATGCTCGGCGGTCGGATCGGTGCCCTGGGTCGGATACCGCGCTATGTGATTCTGCGAGCTCCCGTCGCTGCTACCTGGCCGACGTCCGCTTGCGCGACAGCGCGTCGACGCTGGCGGCCAGCAGCAGGACCCCGGCGGTGATCATCAGCTCGTACGACGAGGGGATGTCCTTGATGAGCCCGAGGCCGTTGGGGATGATGGCGATGACCAGGCCACCGATCACGGCATCGCGCATCTTGCCCTTGCCGCCGAACAGCGACGTCCCACCGATGACGGCCGCGGCGACAGCGAACAGCAGGGTGTTGCGGCCGCCGAAGTCCGACGGGATGCTGCCCAGCCGCGAGGCCAGCGCTATACCCGCGATGGCGGTCATTGCGCCGGAGATGATGAAGGCCGCCACACGGATGCGAACGACGTCGATGCCGGCCCGGCGGGCCGCCTCGGCGTTGCCGCCGACGGCGTAGAGATGGCGGCCGAAGGCGGTCCGGGTCAAGATGAAGGTGAAGAACACCAGCAGGACGAGAACGACCGGGATGATCTTGGGGATGCCCTCGATCTTGGTGAAGACGGTGCGGCCGCGGTTCTCGTTCAGCACGTAGACGGCGACGCCGGTGATGGCGGCGAGGGTGAAGCCGCGCAGTGCGACGACCAGGAGCGGCTCGGCCGTGAGGCCGGCCCGGCGGCGCCGGAAGGACCGCCCGAACGTCAGGCCGAGATAGGCCGCTATCGAGACGGCCCAGATGGCCCAGCCGACCGCGGGGGAGAAGTTGGAGTTCTCGAGGTTGAAGATGAAGTCGTTGCGACGCACGTCGATGGCCGAGCCGTTGCCGAGGAACTGCAGCAGGACGCCCTGCCAGCCGAGGAACAGCGCGAGGGTCACGACGAACGACGGGATGCCGATCTTGGCGACCATCGTCCCGACCAGCGTGCCGATGGCCACGCCCACCGAGATAGCGACGAAGATGCCCGGGATCGCGTATTGGTCCCACGAGGTCAGCATCACCAGCGCGCCCAGGACGATGACGCCGACTGCGATCCAGATCCGGTAGAAGCCGGCCACCAGGGCAGCTGCGAGCATCCCAAGCAGCACGATGACGTAGACCGGCGTGCCGAGGGCCTGGTTGAGGTCGCCGCCCTGGGTCAGGGCGAGGCCCATGATCGCCGCGGAGACCCCGCTGGCGGTACCGGCCGACAGGTCGATCTCGCCCAGCAGCAGGATGAAGACCAGCCCCATGCCGAGCAGCATGATCGGGGCTGCCTGGGTCAGCAGGTTGGCGAAGTTGCCCTTGGAGAGGAAGCCGCCGGAGATGCTGGCGAACACGATCACCAGCACGATGAGCCCGCCGACGGCCGGCAATGCCCCCATGTCACCGCCGCGCAGGCGCTGGATGTAGTTGCCGAACGCCTCGCGGGCGTTGCGGGCGCCGACGTCGTTGGCGAAGTCGCTGGCCGCCAGTGCGACACCGGGCGAGGCGGCCGGGGCCACCTGCGCCGCCGGTGCGCCGGGGGTGGGCTGGCCGAGATCCGGGCTGCTCATCACATGCTCGCATTCGTGGCGGCGGCGGACAGGCCCATAGAGCCCGATCGGCCGGAGGTGATCAGCTCGACGATCTGGCCGGTGGTGACGTCCTTGGTCTCGACATCGGCGGCCAGCCGGCCAAGGAACAGCGCCGCGACGTGGTCGCTGACTTCCTTGACGTCGTTCATGTTGTGGGAGATCAGCACGACGCCCAGGCCGTTGTCGGCGAGGCGCCGCACGAGGTCCAGGACCTGGCGGGTCTGCGCGACGCCGAGGGCCGCAGTCGGCTCGTCGAGGAAGACGACCCGGCTGTTCCAGAGCACCGCCTTGGCGATGGCAACGGTCTGGCGTTGCCCGCCGGACAGGCTGGAGACCGATTGCCGGACCGACTTGACCGTCCGCACCGCGAGGCTGGCGAGGGTCTCGCGGGCCTTGCGCTCCATAGTGGCCTCGTCGAGCATCCCGAATTTGCGGATCTCGCGGCCCAGGAAGAGGTTCTGCACGATGTCCAGGTTGTCGGCCAGCGCGAGGTCCTGGTACACGATCTCGATGCCGAGGCCGGCGGCGTCGCGCGGCCCGCTGAAGGAGACCGGCTTCCCGTCGAAGAAGAACTCGCCGCTGTCCACGGGGTAGATGCCCGCGATGCACTTGACGAGGGTCGACTTGCCCGCGCCGTTGTCACCGACCAGTGCGGTCACTTGACCGGGATACACCTTCAGGTCGATGTCGTGCAGCACGTGCACGGGCCCGAAGGATTTGTTGACGCCTCTGAGCTCCAGAAGCGGCGAGTCCGGCATGGCGAGTCTCCTCTGACGATGTGCGGCATTGCGCGGGCACCGCAGACAGGGCGTCAACCGCCGGCGGCATCGGGTGGATGCCGCCGGCGGCGACTGCGACTGCGCACTGCGGTGGTGCGCGCAGACGTACTGGTCGGCTCAGACAGCGAGCTGACTATGTGGCTGTGTGTCTACTTGATTCCGGCTGTGGTGCACAGGGCCGCGTACGAGCCGGTGCACAGGTCGGTCTTGGAGACGAAGCCCTCGTCGATGACCAGCTGGATGTTCGACTTGGTGATCGTCTTCGGGGTCAGCAGCTGCGAGGGCACGTCGCGGTTGCCGGTGCCATCGCGGGTCGTGCCGTTGGTGGTGCCCTTCTCGCCCTTCAGCAGCGAGATCGCGAGATCGGCAACTGCATTGGCCTCGTCGCGGACCGACTTGTAGACCGTCATGCACTGATCGCCCGCGAGGATGTTCTGCAGGCCCTGAACTGTGGCGTCCTGGCCGGTCACGGGGACCTTCAGGGTGTTCTTCTTCAGGATCGTGATCGCGGCGTTCGCCAGGCCATCGTTCGCGGCGAGGACGCCGTCGACCTTGCCGCTGTTGGCCGTCAGGAGCTGCTCGAAGATGACGCCGCCCTGCGCGTTGTCCCACTCCGGCACGCTGCGGTCGCCGACCTTCTTCCATCCGGCCGAGTACTTCTTGTCCAGCACCGAGTCATAGCCCTGCTTGAACAGCGTGGCGTTGTTGTCGGTGGGGGAGCCGTTGAGCTCGATGACCTGCGCGGCGGTGGCGCTGGCGCCGAGGCAGTCGACGAGGCCCTGGCCCTGAAGCTGGCCGACCTTCGTGTTGTCGAACGACACGTAGTAGTCGGCCGAGCCGCCGAGGGTCAGTCGGTCGTAGTCGATGGTCTTGACGCCCTGCGCCTTGGCCTTCTGCTGGATCGTCGCGCCGGACGGGCTGTCCAGGTTGTCGATGATGAGGACCGACACGCCCGCGGCGATCATCGAGTCGGCGATCGTCGCCATCTTGGTCTTGTCGCCCTGGGCGTTCTGGATGTCCGCCTCGACGCCGGCCTTCTTGAAGGCGTCGGTCAGGTACGGCTTGTCGAACTGCTCGTAGCGAGCCGAGGACTGCGTGTCGGGCAGGATCACGCCGACCTTGCCCTTGACGGCCCCGCTGCTGCTGCCGTCTCCGCTGCCGGCGTCGCCGCCTCCGCTGGAACCGCAAGCAGCCAGGACCATGCTTGCTGCCGCACTGGCCGCGAGGAGTCCGATGACGCGTGTGCGCATGGGTCGATCCACCTTTCGTCATTGAAGGGCACCGAGGAGCGTTGCCCCTACATTTGGGACGCTATATGTTGCGGCTGACAACATAACTCTTGCGTCCGGTGATGGCGCGAGTCGTAATACAACCGTTACAAAGCCAGTCGACGACCGTCCGGTGAAGAAACCCTGCGCTCCATGGGAATTGATCTCCAAGGCTGCGAACCGGCGTCGCGACATAGGGGCCGCCAGTGTGACCGCGGCCTCGATGCGACTCGCAGATGTAACAGCCGATCCGGCCTTTGTATCGAGCGGATACAAAGCCGTCCCTCGCATCCGGAGGCCAAAGACGAAGGGCGCGCCGGCCACAAGATGGCCGCCGCGCCCTTCGGGGTGGTGCTTGAGTGCTACTTGCCCGCTTGTTTAGAGCAGCGAGCGCAGCACGTACTGCATGATCCCGCCGTGGCGGTAGTACTCCGCCTCGCCGGGGGTGTCGATGCGCACCTTCGCCGCGAAGGTCACATCGCCTGCGGTGACCTGCACGGTGCCCGGGATCCGGCCCTCGTTGAGTTCGGTGACGCCGGTGATCGAGAAGGTCTCCTCGCCGGAGAGGCCGAGGGTGTCGGCATTCGCGCCGTCGACGAATTGCAGCGGCAGGACGCCCATGCCGATCAGGTTCGAGCGGTGGATGCGCTCGTAGGACTCGGCGATGACCGCTTTGACGCCCAGCAGGGCAGTGCCCTTGGCCGCCCAATCGCGAGACGAGCCCGAGCCGTACTCCTTGCCGGCCAGGACAACCAGGGGGATCCCCGCGGCCTGGTAGTTGACCGAGGCGTCGTAGATGGTGGTGACGGGGCCCTCGGGCAGGGTGAAGTCGCGGGTGAAGCCGCCCTCGGTGCCCGGTGCGACCTGGTTGCGCAGGCGGATGTTGGCGAATGTGCCGCGGATCATGACCTCGTGGTTCCCGCGGCGCGAGCCGTAGGAGTTGAAGTCATTGCGCTCCACGCCGTTGGCGATCAGGTACTTGCCGGCGGGGGAGTCTTCCTTGATCGAGCTGGCCGGGCTGATGTGGTCGGTCGTGACCGAGTCGCCGAGGCGCAGCAGCAACCGGGCGCCGGCGATGTCGGTCACCGCGGACGGCTCGCGCTGCATGCCCTCGAAGTACGGGGGCTTGCGGACGTAGGTCGACTGCGGGTCCCACTCGAAGGTCTTGCCCTCGGGGGTGGGCAGGGCCTGCCACTGGGCGTCGCCGGCGAAGACGTCGGCGTAGTCCTTGGCGTACATGTCGCTGCCGATCGCCTGGGCGATCGTGTCCTCGACCTCGGCCGACGTGGGCCAGATGTCGCGGAGGTACACGTCGTTGCCCTCGGTGTCCTTGCCCAGCGAGTCGTTCTGCAGGTCGATGTCCATCGTCCCGGCCAGGGCGTAGGCGACGACAAGCGGCGGCGACGCGAGGTAGTTCATCTTCACGTCGGGGCTGATGCGGCCCTCGAAGTTCCGGTTGCCCGACAGGACGGCGACGGCGGCGAGGTCGTTGTGCTGGATCGCCTCGGAGATCTCCGGCTGGAGCGGCCCGGAGTTGCCGATGCACGTGGTGCAGCCGTAGCCGACCAGATAGAAGCCGACCTTCTCCAGGTACGGGGTGAGCCCGGCGCGGTCGTAGTAGTCGGTGACGACCTTGGAGCCGGGCGCCAGCGTGGTCTTGACCCAGGGCTTGCGGGTCAGGCCGCGCTCGACCGCCTTCTTGGCCAGCAGCGCCGCGCCG
Organism: Pseudonocardiales bacterium; assembly: GCA_025966155.1. Taxonomy (GTDB): domain Bacteria; phylum Actinomycetota; class Actinomycetes; order Mycobacteriales; family Jatrophihabitantaceae; genus RYN-150. The sequence continues at coordinate 10,342 of JAOPVO010000188.1, read as the reverse complement.
ATCATGACCGACGGGTTCGAGGTGTTGGTGCACGACGTGATCGCCGCGATGACCACCGCGCCGTGGTCGAGCACGCCGGATGTGCCGTCCTCGAGGGTGAACGGCGAGGGCTTGGACGTGCGGCCGGTCGCGAAGGCGGCGGCCGAGGCCAGCACCGGCGCGGCCTCTTGCTCATGCTCGTGCGGTGTCGGGCTGGCCGGGTCCGACGCGGGGAAGGTCTCGTCGATCGACTCGTCGGTGGTGTTCTGGACCGAGTCGCCGTCGGTGTAGCTGCCCAGCGCGGAGCGGAACATCGACTTGGAGCTGCGCAGCGGCACGCGGTCCTGGGGGCGCTTCGGGCCGGCCAGCGAGGGCTCGATGGTCGAGAGGTCCAGCGCCAGGTGCTCGGAGAAGTTCGGCTCGATCGACGGGTCGTGCCAGAGGAGGTTCTCCTTGGCGTACGCCTCGACGAGGGCGATCTGCTCGGCGGACCGGCCGGTGAAGCGCAGGTACTTCAGCGTCTCCTCGTCGATGGGGAACATCGCCGCGGTGGAGCCGTACTCCGGGCTCATGTTGCCGATTGTGGCGCGGTTGGCCAGCGGAACTGCGCCGACGCCCTCGCCATAGAACTCGACGAACTTCCCGACGACACCCTGCTTGCGCAGCATCTCGGTGATCGTGAGGACCAGGTCGGTGGCCGTCGATCCCTCGGGCAGCTCGCCCGAGAGCTTGAAGCCGAGCACCTTCGGGATGAGCATGCTGACCGGCTGGCCGAGCATCGCGGCCTCGGCCTCGATACCGCCGACGCCCCAGCCCAGGACGCCAAGGCCGTTGACCATCGTGGTGTGGGAGTCCGTGCCGACCAGGGTGTCCGGGTAGGCAAGGCCGTTGCGGCTGAACACCACGCGGGCCAGGTACTCGATGTTGACCTGGTGGACGATGCCGGTGCCCGGCGGGACGACCTTGAACTCATCGAAGGCGGTCTGGCCCCAGCGCAGGAACTGGTAGCGCTCGAAGTTGCGCTCGTACTCCAGCTCGACATTGCCGAGGAACGCGCCCGCGTTGCCGAACAGGTCGGCGATGACGGAGTGGTCGATAACGAGCTCGGCCGGCGCCAGCGGGTTGATCTTGGAGGCATCGCCGCCCAGTTCGACGACGGCCTCGCGCATCGTGGCGAGGTCGACGACGGCCGGTACGCCGGTGAAGTCCTGCATCACCACGCGCGCCGGGGTGAACTGGATCTCGGTGTCGGGCTCGGCGGCCGGGTCCCAGTTGGCCAGGGAGTTGATCTGGTCCGCCGTGACGTTGGCGCCGTCCTCGGTGCGGAGGAGGTTCTCAAGGAGGACTTTCAGACTGAATGGCAATTTCTGTGCGCCCTCAACGGCATCAAGACGGAAAATGCCATGCGTGGCGCCGCCAACCGTGAGATCCGCTCGTGCCCCGAAGCTGTCAACGCTGCCCGCCACTGGGTCCTCCTTGGGTGTTCGGCCCCGAGGTGCGCTGGGGCCGGAAAGATGATGTTCGCTCATCTTTGCGCACTGGTCTCGCATCGGACCGGCGAACCCGTGAAAAGAAGTGACGTTGTTCCCGCTGGCTCTAGTCTGGGGTGGATGACCACCGCCGAAGGCGATGCGCCCGCCGCCGCCCCCGACCCCGAAGCCGGGCCAGCCGCCACCGCTGAGTCGCCCGGCGCGGACGGCCCGGACGGCCCGCCGGCCGACGCCGAGCACGAGCGAAAGTGGCGCCGGATCCGCATCTACGCCGGAATCGGCTGGGGCGTCTTGCTCGCGGCAGTCGTGCTGCTCATCGGCATCCCCACCGACCGCGGCAGCATGCTTATCCTGATCCTCACGCTGCTGGCGATCCCGTGCCTGGGGCGCGGCTGGCCAGCATTTGGGCGGGTGCTGGCTGATTGGCTGCCCTTCACGGCGGTGCTGATCCTCTACGACTACTCCCGCGGATTGGCGTCCCGGATCGGGATGCCGCTGCACATGGAGGACATCGCCTGGGTCGATGAGCATGTCTTCGGCGTCATCCCCACGGTCTTCCTGCAGGAGCACTTCATGCACCCGGGCGACCCGCGCTGGTGGGACGCGGTGGCCACATTCGTGTACTCGACGCACTTCTTCGCGACCCCGATCGTCGCGGCTGTGCTGTGGATCCGGAACAGGCAACTATGGGTAGCCTTCGTGACCAGGATCATCGCGCTGTCGCTGGCCGGCCTCGCGACCTACGTCCTGTTCCCGGCGGCCCCGCCCTGGTACGCAGCTCGTGAGGCGGCTATCGATCCTGTGCTGCGCGGCTCGTCCCGCGGCTGGCTTGAACTGGGCATCAACCACGCCGGCAATCTGCTGCAGCAAGGGCAGTTGGCGTCGAACCCCGTCGCGGCGATGCCGTCGCTGCATACCGGGTTCGCCCTGATCATCACGCTGTTCGTGGTGCGCCGATTCCATAGCCCGCTGCGATGGGTGCTCGTCGCCTACCCGCTGCTGATGGGGATCTCGCTGGTGTACCTCGGCGAGCACTACGTCATCGACCTGGTGGCGGGCGTGCTCTATGCCATCGCCGTCGACTACGTGGTGGGCCGGGTCGAGCGATCCCGCGGCGCCAAGCGCGAGGCGAAGCGAGAGGCCGTCCCCGCCTGACCCACCGGCGGAACTTTCGGCAATGGTCTGTCGCCCAGCGACACACCATGGCCACGAGCTGAGATTCTGGTGTTACGCGTGTTACTGGCGGGACGTCTGGCGTAGTTGGGGTGGAAGTGGCAAGCTCCGACCGTTGTGCGACCTGCGGAAGCGTCGCCTAGAGGGAGCTCGCATGCCAGTACTGCTACGTCCGGCGCGCCACAGTGCGCTCCGTCGGGCGAAGGCGCTCCTGGCCGTGCCCGTGTTCCTGTGCGCGGCCCTGCTGGCCCCTTCGATGGCGCACGCGGCCCCGGCCCCGGTGAACCCGACCGACCAGCAGATCGCCGATGCGATGGCCAACAAGGCCGCGGCCGCCGGCAACGTCGGCGCGCTGTCCGCCCAGCTCGCCCAGATGCAGAATCAGATCGACGGCCTGTACGCCGACGCGCAGCTCAAGCAGGAGCTCTACAACAAGGCGGTCATCGACCTTCAGGCGTCGGAGGACGCCGCAGCCGCCGCGCAGGCCGCGGTAGCCGCCGCGCAGGCCGCAGTCGTCGCCGCGCAGGAGCGCTTCAATCAATTCGCCCGTGCGTCGTACATGGCCGGCTCGGTCGGCGGGACGGGCGGCAGCCTCCTGACCTCGACCGACCCGTCGTCGGTGCTGGCTCTGGCCGATGTGCGCTCCTACGCCAGCGCCAACCAGCTCGACGCGATAAGCGGCCTGAACAAGGCCACCGTCGAGCAGTCCAATGCCGACGCCGTCGCCCGCGATGCGGTGAACCAGCAGACCGCCATGAAGGCCGCGGCCGACGACGCGATGCACCAGGCCACCGCCGCCCTCAACGGCGCCGTGGCCCAGAAGCAGTCCCTCGACGGCCAGATGGTCCTGATCCAGCAGCAGCTCGCTGCCGCGCAGATCGCGCTGACCGGCCTGGCCGACCAGCGCGCCGCCTATGCGAAGTGGCAGGTCGAGGAAGCCGCCCGGATCGCCGCCGAGGAGGCCCGCAAGGCCGCCGAGGCCGCCGCTGCACTGGCCGCGGTGAAGAGCGGCTCGAGCAACGTCTCGCAGCAGGTCGCAGCCACCCCGAGCGGCAGCTGGACCCCGCAGCTCGGCCAGCAGGCCGTCGCAGAGGCCAAGGGCTGGATCGGCCAGGCGTACTCCTGGGCCGGGGGAAACCTCAACGGCCCCACCTACGGCGTGAACTCACCGGGCACCGACGGCTACAACGACAGCAAGGTCTACGGCTTCGACTGCTCGGGCCTGATGCTCTACGCCTGGTACCAGTCCGCCGGGCTGAAGATGCCGCACTACGCCGCCTCGCAGTACGGGTACGGATCGGTGCACCCGTCCAACAGCTCGCTCGTCGCCGGGGACCTGCTGTTCTACAGCACCAACGGCAAGGTCGCGGGCATCCACCACGTCGCCATGTACGTCGGCGGCGGGCAGATGATCGAGGCGCCCAACAGCGGGGCGACGGTCCGCGTGACGTCGGTGCGCCTCGGCGGGGACTACTTCGGCGCGACCCGCGTCCTGACCTGAGTACGGATCGCGGCCGAATCGCGGCGACCTGGCTAGTCTCGGAGATGTGATCGCCTCGCCCGAGCCCCTGATCGACGCCTTCGGGCGGATAGCGACAGATCTGCGCATCTCCCTGACGGACCGCTGCTCGCTGCGCTGCTCGTACTGCATGCCGGCCGAGGGGCTGGATTGGCTGCCGCGCGGCAATGTCCTGACCGACGCCGAGCTGGCGCGCCTGGCCTCCCTTTTCGTCAGCCTCGGCGTGCGGACAGTGCGCCTCACCGGCGGGGAGCCGCTGCTGCGCCCGGGCCTGCCCGGCGTTGTGGGCATGCTGGCTGCGCTCGATCCCGCTCCGCAGATCTCGCTGACCACCAACGGGGTGGGCCTGGCCCGCCTGGCGCAGCCGCTGGCCGACGCCGGGCTGCTTCGGATCAACATCTCACTGGACACCCTGGATCGCGACCGCTTCATCGAGATCACCCGCCGCGACCGCATCTCCGATGTCTTCGCAGGCGTCCAGGCCGCGTACGACGCCGGGCTGTCGCCGTTGAAGATCAACACCGTGCTGGCGCGCGGCACCAACCTCGATGAGGCGCCGGCCCTGCTGCTCTGGGCGCTGGAGCGCGGCTACGAGCTGCGCTTCATCGAGCACATGCCCCTCGACGCCCAGCACGCCTGGAGCCGCGCCGACATGGTGACGGCCGAGGAGATCCTGGCCCGGCTCGAGGGCGAGTTCACCATCGAGACCGCCGAGGGCCGCGGCGCCGCACCGGCTGAGCGGTTCCTGGTGACCGATGGCCCAGGCGCTGCCGCATGGGCGACCCGGCCGGGCCGGATGGGGATCGTGGCATCGGTGACCAGGCCGTTCTGCCGCGACTGCGACCGGTTGCGCCTCACGGCGGACGGAGCGCTGCGGACGTGCCTATTCGCCCACGACGAGACTGATCTGCTGGGCCCGCTGCGCGCCGGCGCGGACGACGCCGAGCTGGCGGAGCTGATCCGCGCGGCCGTGCGGGGCAAGCAGGCCGGGCATGGCATCAATAGCGCGCTCTTCGTGCAGCCCGCCCGGCCGATGTCGGCCATCGGCGGATAGCGCCTGAGCGGCTAGCTGCTTGGGATCAACGGCTCGGTGCGCAGGAAGAAGTCGCGCCGGGCCAGGAAGTCCGACAGATGGGCGACGTGCTCCGGGCAGGCCACCCAGGTCTTCACCCGGCCGCCGAAGTGCAGAGTCGGGTTCCGCCAGATGATCGCGGTCTCGGCGGGCTGCCGGCAGCCCTTGGCGGAGCAGATCGCGAGATTGGGCACGGATGCGGTCATGGCCCCATCACGGTAGCCCGCGCCGATCGACTCACCGGCGCGATCCAGCCCGTGCCCAGCCGTCGCACAGTGTTGCTCGCGTACCGTTGGCCCTGGATTCGCGCAACCCGTTCGCATCGAACGACGCCCGCGGATCGCCCGACCGGCCCGCCCACTCCAAGGAGCGCACGTGACCGAGGCGACCCCGCCGTCGACCCACCACACCTCGACCCCGCCGGGCCGGTCCCAGGAGCCCTCGTCGGCGGCGACCGACGCCGCTGCGCTGGAGCGGGTCCTCTTCGAGGTGAAGCGCGTCATCGTCGGCCAGGAGCGCATGGTCGAGCGGATGATGGTCGGCCTGCTGGCCCGCGGCCACTGCCTGCTCGAGGGAGTGCCCGGCGTGGCCAAGACCCTCGCTGTCGAGACCCTGGCCCGGGCCGTCGGGGGAACATTCTCGCGCCTGCAGTTCACGCCGGACCTCGTGCCGTCGGACATCGTCGGAACCCGGATCTACAAGCCCGGCTCCGAGCAGTTCGACACCGAGCTCGGCCCGATCTTCGCCAACTTCGTGCTGGCCGATGAGATCAACCGCGCTCCGGCCAAGGTGCAGTCGGCGATGCTCGAGGTGATGGCCGAGCGGCAGGTGTCCCTGGGCGGCAAGCGCTACCCCGCCCCGAACCCGTTCCTCGTGCTCGCGACGCAGAACCCTATCGAGAGCGAGGGCGTCTACCCGCTGCCCGAGGCCCAGCGCGATCGCTTCCTCATGAAGATCGTCGTGGGGTACCCGACGGCCGAGGAGGAGCGCGAGATCATCTACCGGATGGGCTCCAAGCCCCCGGTGGCCGAGCAGGTGCTGGGCGTCGAGCAGTTGCTGCGCCTGCAGGAGCGGGCGTCCGGGGTCTTCGTCCACCACGCCCTCGTCGACTATGTCGTCCGGCTGGTGCTCGCGACCCGCGAGCCGCGCTCCGTGGGCCTTGCCGATGTTGCCGGGTGGATCTCCTACGGCGCGAGCCCGCGCGCGAGCCTCGGCCTGGTCGCGGCCGGCCGGGCCCTGGCCCTGATGCGCGGGCGGGACTACGTCCTGCCGCAGGACCTCCTCGATATAGCCACCGACGTCCTGGCCCACCGCCTGGTGCTCAGCTACGACGCGATCGCCGATGCGATTCCCGCGCCGCATATCGTGTCGCGACTGCTTCAGGCCGTGGCGCTGCCGCAGGTCGCCCCACGCCAGCAGCCCGGCGGGCAGTTCGCCCAGCCCAGCCAGCCCTACCGCCCGCAGGCGGGCGGCGGCTTCCCGCAGGCCGGGTTCCCGAGCGGCCCCGGCGCGCCCACGGGGTGGGAACGGACCGCGTGAGAGGCAATCGCGAGGAGCCGCCGACGCTGGACACCGCCGCCGCCGACCCGCTGCTTCGCCGACTCGAGCTTGTGGTGCGCAATCGCCTCGACGGGCTTCTGCAGGGCAACTACCTCGGCCTGGTTCCCGGCCCCGGGTCGGAGACCGGCGAGTCCCGCGACTACGTGTTCGGCGACGATGTCCGCCGCATCGACTGGCCGGTCACGGCGCGGACGACGGTCACCCATGTTCGCCAGACCATCGTCGACCGCGAGCTGGAGACCTGGCTGGTCGTCGACCTCTCGCCCAGCCTAGATTTCGGCACCGGCCGGAGCGACAAGCGCGAGCTGGCCCTCGCTGCAATCACCTCGTTTGTCCACCTGGCCGGTCGCGGAGGCAACCGCGTCGGGGCCGTCGTGACGACCGGGGACCGGATCGAGCGCTTCCCGGCGATGTCGGGGCGGGCGCACCTGCAGCATCTGGTGCGCAGGATCGCGGCCCTGCCGCGCTCGACCCACGGGGCCGATGGCGACCTCGCCGCAGCCCTGGAGCTCGTGCGCCGCCCGCCCCGCCGGCGCGGGCTCGTCGCGGTGATCTCCGACTTCCTCTCCGCCCCGTCCCTGGCGCCCGGCGCCGAGCTGAGCTGGGAGCGCCCGCTCAAGGCGCTATCAGGGCGGCACGAGCTGGTGGTCGCCGAGATCGTAGATCCGCGCGAGCTGGAGCTGCCCAACGTCGGTTTGCTGACTCTGGTCGACCCGGAGTCTGGCCGTCAGGTTGAGGTTCAGACGTCCAAGCGCCAGCTGCGCGACGCGTACGCCGCCGCCGCGGCGGCGCAGCGGGCGCAGATCGCCGCGGCCCTGCGGCACGCCGGAGCCGGGCATCTCCAGCTTCGCACCGACCGTGACTGGGTGGCCGACATCGTCAAATTCGTTGTGGCCCGGCGGCAGGCGCCGGCGCCTCGGGCCGCGGTAGGGGGCACTCGATGACCGATAACTTCCAGTCGCCGGTCTGGCTGTTCTCGCTGCTGGGCGTGGCCCTGCTGCTGGTGGCCTATGTCGCGCTGCAACTGCGCCGGCGGACGTATGTCGCGCGGTTCAGCAACGCGTCGCTCCTGGCGTCCATCGCGCCCAAGCGCCCGGGCTGGCGGCGGCACCTGACCTTCGGCCTGCTGTTCCTGGCCCTGGGCGCGCTGTGCCTCGGCGCGGCCAAGCCGACGGGCGATGTGCAGGTCCCGCGCGACCGGGCCACGGTCATCCTCGCCATCGATGTCTCGCTGTCGATGCAGTCCCAGGATGTGCTGCCGGACCGCATCGAGGCAGCCAAGACCGCGGCCAAGGCGTTTGTGGACCTGCTGCCCAGCCGGATCAACCTGGGCCTGGTCACCTTCAGCGGCAAGGTGAGCCTCAGGGTGCCGCCGACGATCGACCGCGACGCGGTCAAGATCGCCATCGACAAGATCCAGCTGGGGGAGTCCACGGCCATCGGCGAGGCGATCTTCGAGTCCATCGACGCGATCCAGACCTTCAGCGCCGCCACAACCGCCGAGAATGACAAGCCGGCCCCCGCCCGCATCGTGCTGCTGTCCGACGGCTTCAGCAATGTCGGGCGGGAGCCGGCCGAGGCCGCAACGGCGGCCAAGGCGGCGAAGATCCCGGTGTCGACGATCGCGTTCGGCACGACCACCGGCACCGTCGAGGTCAACGGGCAGGACATCTCGGTGCCGGCCGATCGGGCGACGCTGCGGGCGGTCGCCGAGGCCACCGGCGGCAGCTTCCACACGGCCACCAGCGAGGCCGAGCTCAAGGAGGTGTACTCCGACATCGGGTCGCAGATCGGCTACACCACGGAGAAACGCGATGTGAGCTGGCGGTTCCTCGTCGCGGGCCTAGCTCTGGGCTTCGCCGCCGCGGCCGCGTCCCTGCTTTGGGCCGGGCGCCTCCTGTAGCCTGCCGCGTCGTGAGCCGTTCCGTATTGATCACTGGTGGAAATCGGGGAATCGGGCTCGATATCGCCCGCGCATTCCTGGAGCTGGGCGACAAGGTCGCTATCACGCACCGCGGCAGCGGGGCGCCTGAGGGCATGCTCGGCGTTCAGTGCGATGTCACCGACAGCGCCGCGGTCGATGCCGCGTTCAGCGAGGTCGAGGCCGCGCACGGCCCCGTCGAGGTGCTCATCGCGAATGCGGGGATCACCGACGACACGCTGATGATGCGCATGTCCGACGAGTCGTTCTCCCGGGTCCTCGACGCCAACCTGACCGGCTCATTCCGCGTCGCCAAGCGGGCGACGCCGGGCATGCTCAAGATGCGCCGCGGCCGGATGATCTTCATCTCCTCGGTGGTGGGCTTCATGGGCTCGCCCGGACAGGTCAACTACGCATCGTCCAAGGCCGGCCTGATGGGCCTGGCCCGCTCGATCAGCCGGGAGCTGGGCGGGCGCGGAATCACCGCCAATGTCGTCGCCCCGGGCTTCATCGACACCGACATGACGGCCGGGCTCACCGACGCGCGCAAGGCCGAGATCCTCGCCACCGTTCCGCTCAAGCGCTACGGCTCGACCGCCGAGGTCGCGGGCGTCGTGGCGTTCCTGGCCTCGGACGCGGCCGCCTACGTCACCGGGGCGGTGCTGCCAGTCGACGGCGGCCTCGCCATGGGCCTCTGACCCACCTGATCCGAAGGAGAACCGCTCATGGGACTGCTCGAGGGAAAGCGACTGCTCATCACCGGCGTCATCACCGACGCCTCGATCGCGTTCTCGGTCGCGCGCGTCGCCCAGGAGCAGGGCGCCGAGGTCATCCTGACCGGATTCGGGCGGATGTCGCTGGTGACCCGGGTGGCGGCCAAGCTCCCCAAGCCGGCCCCGGTCATCGAGCTCGATGTCACCGATCCCGAGCACCTGTCGGGGCTGGCGGACAAGGTCCGCGAGCACGTCGATGGCCTGGATGGCGTGGTGCACTCGATCGGCTTCGCGCCGGCGTCGCTGCTGGGCGGGGGATTCCTCGATGCGCCCTACGCCGATGTGTCGACGGCGATGGAGGTCTCGGCGTTCTCCCTCAAGTCCCTCGCCGTTGCCGCGCTGCCGCTGTTCGGGGACTCCGGCGGCAGCGTCGTCGGCCTGACCTTCGACGCCCGCGTGGCGTGGCCGGCGTACGACTGGATGGGCGTGGCCAAGGCGGCGCTGGAGTCCACATCCCGGTACCTGGCCCGGGAGCTGGGACCGCGCAAGATCCGGGTCAACCTCATCGCGGCCGGCCCGATCCGCACGATGGCGGCCAAGAGCATCCCGGGCTTCTCGACCTTCGAGGACGCGTGGGACGGCCGGGCTCCGCTGGGCTGGGACAACAGCAACGCCGAGCCGGTGGGCCTATCGTGCGCCGCGCTGCTCTCGGACTTCTTCCCGGCCACGACCGGCGAGATGATCCACGTCGACGGCGGCTTCCATGCGATGGGCGTTTAGCTCGCTGCGCTCCCGGATGGGCGTTTAGGTCGCTGCGCTCCCGGATGGGCGTCTAGGTCGCCTTCTCCTGCCCGACGTTTGGAACGCTGAGCAGATCTGACCGGCTCAACGAGCCGAACGTTCGGCTTCGGCGGC
>JAOPVO010000172.1 GCA_025966155.1 Pseudonocardiales bacterium | reverse complement strand
GGTAGAGCATTGCCCGTTTAGGGCGCTAATAGATAGCTCTGTATCAGACGGGGTTGATGCCGAGCTCTAGTAGGTTCAGCGGCCCGGCGCGCAGCACATTCTCGACCTTGTCCGCGGGCAAGGGGCGTGCCAGCAGGTAGCCCTGGGCCCGATAGCAGCCGAGCTCCAGGAGCACCTGCGCGTTCATTGGCAGCTCGACGCCCTCGGCCACCAGCTCCATCTCGAACGAGCGGGCCAGGTTCACGACCGACTCCACGATGGCTCGGTCCCGGTCGTCGTTGCCAAGGTTCGTCACGAAGCTGCGATCGATCTTCAGGATGTCGACCGGCAGCGACTTCAGCTGCGCGTACGAGCTGTAGCCGGTGCCGAAGTCGTCGATGGCCAGCGTGACCCCGAGCCCCCGCAGTTGCTCGGCAATGAGCAGCACCCGGCCGATGTCCTGGACCATGGAGCGCTCGGTGACCTCAAGGCAGAGCCAATCGCCCGGGATTCCGTACTGGGCGAGGCCGCGCTCGATGATCCCGACGGTCTCGTGCGAGATCATCTGCGCCGGCGAGATATTGACCCGGATACCCAGCTCCAGACCGGGGACCGCCAGCCTCCAAGCCGCCGCCTGGCGCAGCGCCTCATTGATCACCCAGCGCCCGAGCTCCGGGGCGAGGTTTGTCTCCTCGATGATGTCGATGAACGAGTCGGGCATGAGCAGGCCATGCACCGGGTGGGCCCAGCGCACCAGCGCCTCGACCGCGAGGACCTCCCCGGTCCGCAGGTCGAACTCCGGCTGGTAGTACAGCCGCAGCTGGTTCTCCCGGATAGCCTCGCGCAGGTGCAGCTCGAGCTCGGCCCGCCATTCCATCTTGGCCCGGGTGCTCTCGTCGAACAGCACCACGGCGTTGCCGCCGGTCGCCTTGGCCTCGAGCAGGGCGCCATCGGCCTCCTGCATGAGGTCCGACGACGACAGCGTGACCGGCCGGCTGAACGAGACGCCGAGGCTCGCGCTGCGGCTGACCAGGTGCCCGGACACCGTCACCGGCGCGGCCAGTGCGTGCACCAGCTCACGGCAGCTGTCCATGACCTCGTCGTGGGACTCGAAGCCGGTGATGATGGCGACGAATTCGTCGCCGGCCAGCCGGGCCACGAACTGGCCCTCCAGTACCGAGGCCATTGTCCGCCCGACCGTGCGGATGAGCTCGTCGCCGGCGACGTGGCCGAAGGTGTCGTTCATCGACTTGAGGCGGTCCATGTCGACGAACATCAGCGCCACCGGGCCCACGCGCATGCATTCGTCGAGGCGCTCGATGAAGGATCGCCGGTTAGGCAGACCGGTCAACTCGTCGTGGAAGGCGCTGAATTGCAGCGTCATCTCCGCACCGATGCGGCCGTCGACCTGGGTGAGCAGCGCCGCGATGGCCTTGAGGGCGTTGACCTCCTCGGGGAACCACTCGCGGTCCCCGAACTTGATGAATCCCAGCACCCCGACCGTGGTCAGGCCATCGACCATCGGCACCGTGGCCAGCGATACCTCGGCGATTCCGGACGCCTCCCGGACCCGCGCCTGGTAGTCGTCCTGGGTGGGGTCGGGCCGAACGACAATCGGCTCCTTGAGGTATTGCAGCGCGCCGAAGATCGGATCCGGGCTATCGAAGGGCACCACCCCGAGCGGGTCGGGGTCTGGCACGACCGCGCGCTGGGGCCACTCAGTGACCAGCACGCTGGCCAGCGCCACATGGTCATTCCGGCGGATGAACGCGGTGTCGACGCCGAAGAACTCGGCTACCCGGCGCACGACATCCATGAGGGCATCGTCAACCGTGCTGGCGGACACAGCCATCAGGGAGGTGGCGACTTCGACCACTAGATCGTCCAGATGCCGCCGGCGCACCACATCGAGGTCAGCATCGCGGGCGCGCCACATGAGAGCCTGCGCAATGGTGGAGATGCGGGCCCGATCCGCATCATCGGGCTGGCTGTGCTGCTTCAGGACAACAAGCAGCCCCGGCGCGCGACGCCCCGAGCCGATGGCGGCGATGAATACGGCATGCTCGTCGACAGACTGCTGCGCCAAGACGCCGGCGCTGCCGGCTGCGCGCGAGGACCACCACTGTTCGAGGGCCGCGTCGAGCCCAGCCTGCTGGTCGTCGCTGATGCCCTCGCAGTCGTCTGCGACCCATGTCGACGTACGGGTGCCGTCAGGTTCGACGATCTGGAGCATGCGGGCATCGAGGGAGGCCGCGAGCACATTCAGCAACCCGGTAATGACCTCGGAGTCGGACGCCACGGGAGCGGTGAGGAAGTCGATCACGCTCGTGCTCTCCATGGTCACGTTCCTTCCGGATTACCCGCTGCAAGCGCGTCAATCGGGAGTCGGCGACTGCGGATCGAGGCCGCCGGAGCCCAACTGAGCCGCAGGATGAGTATGAACGTCTCATTGCCGATTCCGCAGAGCTCACGGAACGCGCCAGACAGGTCCCTTAGCGCCCCGGCGTATTTCTCCGAGAGGCTGGCGAAATCCTCGGGGTCTTCGGCATAGAGGAACACCGGCGACGTCGGATGCACACCCAGCCCAGCCGCCTGCGCGGTGATCCATAGCTCCTGAAGGGCCTGGCCGCCGCGCACATAATCCGCGATCTGATTACCGGTGACGGTGAGGATCGCGAGCCCCGCCGCGGTGGCGATCCGCTCGCGGGCGACGTCGCCGAGCGCGCGCCCGACGCCCCACTCGTCGAGGTAGGCCATGACATCGCGGCGCTTGGCGACCCCGAGCTTGGCCAGGTCGGACTCATCGAGCTCCAGGGTGCGCACATCGAGGCCGACATCGAGGTTGTCTAAGCCCGGCCACGACAGCTCGCTCATCATCTGCCGGTGCAGGATCTCATCCAGATAGCGCATCCGGTCGGACTCGGCGATGAGCTCGCCCGCGGCCTCGATCACCGCGCGATCGAGCACCAGATGCAGGGTCGCGCCGCGACTGGCCGCCGCGGCGGTGAGGCGCGCGGCGAGGTCGGCGTCGATGGTCCCTCCGGTGCCGAACTGCCGATTGGACGAGCGGGTCAGGACGGCGGGGTAGCGCGCGGCCAGATCCGGGTCTGCACCGGCGCCCAGGGACAAGCGCACGACCGGGCGCGACGCGGCGCCGGCCAGGTCGCCTTCGGCAACCTGCGCGGCGCCCAGAATGCCGTGCGCCGATGCGGCCGCCTGCGCGTTGTAGAGCGCCGCCCCGATGCCGACCAGGCTGCCGCGGTAGTGCACGTCCATCTTCGAGGTGCGGCTGGTCTGGACGCCGATGACCAGATCATCGTCATCCCAGTCCATCGTCCACGGCTGGGTGTTGCCGCCCGAGGGCGCGAGTCCCGCGGCGTGCGCGACGGCCGCCCGCGCATCGTCCGGCGCCTTAAGCCACGTGTCGTCGACGTCGAGATCGTCGTAGGTGCCGGTGGGCAGCGGCGGCTGCACCAGCGCGTCTAGCACGGCATCCATATCGATACGGGTGCGCCCGGACGCCAGCGGCGCGCCGCGGTTGATCCGGGTGACGGCGGCGGCCACGCTGGCCGCGCCGAGGGTGACATCGCCGCCGAGCTGCGGCCACGTCTTGAGGGTCTGATCGACTTCGGTCATCGAGGCCGCCATGCGCGCCGAGAGCTCGGCCGGCTCCAGGATGCGCAGGACGTGGGGCACCTTGTCGTGCGTCGAGAGCCCGCGCAGGTCGCTGGCGGTCGTGTCGCCGAGCAGGCCATGGAACAGCGGCCGGTCCGGCTCGAGGTCATACCGCTCGACGTCCAGGAGCCCGCGATCGCTGGTCTCCATGATCAGTGGGATGCGCTGCTTGCGGGCGGCCTCGCGGACCAGGAGCTTCATGTCGAGGGAGTCGCACTCCTCGATGAGGATGTCCAGCCCGTCGACGAAGTCGGCCATGCTGTCGTCGGTGAGCCCCTCGTCGAACACGACCACCCGGAGGTAGGGGTCGAGCTCGGCGATCCGCCGCCCGACCACCACGGCCTTATTGACATCGAGATCGAGGATGCTCGCGGGGATCCGATTGAGGTTCGACAGCTCGATGGTGTCGAAGTCGGCCAGCCGGATCTCCCCGCAGAGGCCCTGGAGCGCCATGGTGTGCGCGATCGCATGCCCGACCGAGAGCCCCACCACGCCGAGTACCTTGCCCGCGAAGGCGTCCTGTTCCTCGCGGGTGATCTTGTTGCGGTTGCGATCCAGGCGCACGAGCCGGAAGCCGCGGGGGCCGAGGATGCGCACCAGCGTCCGGCGCCAGGGGTAGTAGGCCCAGCGCGCCGCCTCGTCGTACAGGTCCGGCTCGGCGGCGGGAAGGATCTTCCGCAGCTCGCCCCACTGGCCATCCAGGCTGTCGAGGACCTCGATCGCCGGGTCGGCCGTGAGCTGGGCTATCCGAGCAGCGTGTGCTGGGTCCTCGCCTCGAAGGATCTCGGCGGACCAGGGCGCGGGACCGACCGCGGCATTCACGCGTGCAGACCCACCAGCCGGGGCGCGCGCAGCACTGGGGCCAGGTCGCCCTGGACCTCGATCATCAGCCGCTCGGCGCGGATGCGGGCCAGTTGGTCGCTTTCGCAGTAGCGCTCGAAGGTGCGCTTGTCCCACGACATGAGCGTGGTCTGGTAGCGCTCGTCCGGGTACGCCACCGGCATCAGGCCCTCGATCGGACGGCCCCCAACTGTGGACCAGCGGTTGGCCGCGTGCACAGCAGCGGTGCAGAAGCCGAACTGAACATCCATGGCGTCGAGGATGTGCAGGAAGCTGCGGGCGAGCGCATTGCTCAACTCGCGGCGGTTCTCGGCGCGCTCGTCGACCCAGCCGCCCTTGATCTCGGTGATGCCGAAGGGCACACGGTCGCCGATGAAGTGCCGAACTGTGCTCTGGCCGGCCGGATCCGCAGCGAATTCGATCAGGGCATGAGCCTCATCTGGGCTCTCCAGCGGGCCATGGGCCCGCACACCGGCCACGACCTGGCCGTCCGGCCCGAGGGCGACGGCGAAAGCGGGAAGTCGGCGCCCGTGGAAGATCGCGCCTAAATCAAGCGCGGACTCCACACCGAAGGACTTGTAGGTGACCTCGAGCCCGTCCAGGTACTGGGCCCACATTGCCGGGGAATCTTCCGGTCGGGTGATGACGAAGCGGGCACCGGACAGCGGCTCCCAGTAACTCGCCAGCGGCGAGGTCGTAGGCGCGGTGGATGTACGCGGCCGCACGAGCTCCATCATTGGGCGTTCCCATTCGGTCGATTCCACAGGTTAGACATCGGCAACTCCCGGCGCGTCAGCACGGTTTTGGGCCACCGCACCGGTATAGAGCCGAGCCGGACTGAAGACTATTGTGCGTGATCAACCGACACCACCCAGCTAGTTTGACCCCCACGCGGTGACTCTACGTATGCAGTATGACTTACTTGTGTTACGAACATGAATGCAACGCGAAAGTATGCGGGTCCACCAGCATCTCATGTAGCACGTGACG
>JAOPVO010000150.1 GCA_025966155.1 Pseudonocardiales bacterium | reverse complement strand
CAGCCCCCGATCCCTCCAGCTCGTCGCTGATCTGCATATCTCGCTCGCAAGCGATCGGGGCGAAGCCGAGGCCCACCTCCATGGCGACGGCGACGAGCTGGTGCTCGAGGTCGACAATCCGGCTGTTCTGCTGCATGAGGCGAGACGGCAGAAGCTGAGGTTGCCTAACATCCGCGAGCTCGGCTTCGAGCACATTCCCGTTCGGGTCCAGTCGAGGGGACGCAATCTGGGCCGGATGTGGATGACGCCGGGCGACAAGATCCACGTCCGGCCCACTCCAGCAGGCATAGCGAGTGCGCTATCTATTGTGCTTGCGGATGCGCGCGGGCGGCCGGTTGCGCTAGGCGGCGGGGCCGTTGTGGCCGCGTTGGCCGCCCGGCTCATCCGCCCGTCGGCGGAACCGCTAGCCGGGCCGTCAGCCGGGCAGCAGGTCCTTCAGCCGGGCCACCAGCGAATCTTTGACCGCATCGGTGACGGCTGCGTTGATCTGATCCGTCAGCTCGTTCGGGTCGTTCAGATCGCCCAGCAACTTCCGCAGATCGAGGCTATTGATCGCCCGGCGCATCACATCGTCGGTCTTCAGGGCGGCGTTGATCACCGAATCGGGAAGCGCGCGGATGCCGAACTCCAGGAGCCCGTTCAGATTCGCGTTGTTGAGCGCCTCGTCGACGAGGTCGGACGCCGGCGGCAGTGTGCCGTCGGCGTTCATCTCATCCACGGCCTCCAGGAGCCCAGCCCGCACGGCGTCGACCTGCGCGTCGGTGGGCTCCCCGGGCTGGGCCAGGTCGAGCACCAGTGCCTCCCTCGACACTCCAAGGCGGCACGCCGCCCCATCGAGGCCGATCAGCACGAGCCGCTCGCCGAGGGCGTCGATGCCCTTGGATACGGACGACACCGTCCGTGCCGCGCACGGGTCCGCCGCGCGGGCCGGAACGAAGTCCCCGCCACCGTTGGCCGCCTGCACACCCAGCACGCCACTGACCAGGAGCGCAGCGACGACCGGCAGCGCGAGCGCCCGCACATTCGGGCCCTTCACGACGCACTCCGAAGACGGCGACGACGGCGCAACGGGGCCCGCACCGGGATCAGCGGCACCAAGGCGGCCAGCGCCAGCCCCGCCCCGATCAGGAACGAGTCGCGGAACGCCTGCGTCGCCGCGCGCTCCAGCTGCGAATCCAGGTCGCGCTCGAGTCGTGCGGCCGCCGATCGCTCCGACGGCTCGAGTGAGAGGGCGACGAAGGCAGGATGCAGGTCGGGCACCCGGCCCCGTTCCTCAGCCAGCCGATCGCTTAGGCCCTGCGCCAGGGCGATCTTGTCCTCCGCGCGCAACGGCGCATCCAGCACCAGGGCCGTGATGGCCTCCGAGGCCGGCACCTGGGCGTCGCGCAGGTCCGCGGTGAACACCGGGGTCAGGATCACCAGCCCGAGCACCACGCCGGCATGCCGGGCGCCGATCGTCCAGCCGCCGTGCAGCGCCCGCGGGAGGCGATCGCGGAGCGCGGCGAAGGTCAGGGAGTCCACGGTCAGCCCGAGACCCAGCCCGACCAGCGCCTGCGGGGCCAGCGTCCAGGCCAGGTTCGCCGAGGGCAGCAGCGCCAGACCGGCCAAGCCGCCGGCAACGAGCAGGCAGCCGGCCGCGGTCTCCGAGCGCGGCCCGGCCCGGGCGATCCGGGCCAGCGGCCGCGCGGTGAATGCCGCCACCGGCACAATCGACACCGCGAGCGCGGCGGCGGCCGGCGAGCGGCCCCAGCCCTCAACCAGCAGTAATACCACCAGGAACAGCGCAGCGGTGAGCGCGGCCGACAGCAGGACCAGGGCGAGATTCGGGGCAATGGCCGGTCGGTGCCGCTCTGCGACGACGCGGGTCGGGCGCCACGGGATCGTCATCGCGGCGGGCACGGCGAGTACAGCGATCGGCACCTGCACGATGAAGATCGCCTGCCAGGAGACCGCCTCGGTCAGCAGCCCGCCGGCGACCGGGCCGACCGCGGTGCCGATGACCCCAGCAGTGACCCATCGGGCGACGCCGCGCTTCTCCCCGTCCGCGGCGACGAGCAACTCCAGGCAGCCGACGAGGGCGAAGGCGCCGCCGAGGGCCTGGACGCAGCGCGCGGCGATCAGCACATCCATCGACCCGGCCAGCGCGCAGACGGCCGAGGCGCCGGCGAAGACCGCGATGCCGGCCGCGGCCAGGGGCGCGGGATCCCGGTGCACGCAGACCCGCGCGGCGGGCACAACCACCAGCGCCAGCATCAGGTTGAACGCGATGAGCACCCACGCGACCTGGGCGACGCTCCCCCCGAGATGCCGCAGGATCTCCGGCAGCGCGAGCGTGACGATCGCCGAATCGGCCAGCACGACGCCCACGGTGAGCGCCAGCAGGGGCACGGCCGCTCGACGCATCGGGACATCATCACCTACGCCTAGGCCGGTACCCACCTGAGGTCACCGGCGGTTCACCGGCACAGACGGCGGGCGCGAGTCAACGTAATGTTGACGCGAGCCGATAGGCTGGGCGACGTGGCTGACCCCGTGCATGTCAAGCGCTTCCACTTCCAGCAGACGCTCAGCAGCCTGGGCGCCATAGCCGATCCGCTGGAACGGATGGCCGAGGTCCGGAAGTCGATCCTCGCGCTGGAGAAGCTCGAGGCCAGCACGATCGATAGTGCCCGGGCGGCCGGCGCGACCTGGGGCGAGATCGGCGCGATCTACGGCCTGAGCAAGCAGGGAGCGCAGCAGCGGTTCCGGCCGGCCAAGCCGACGGCGAGCTAGGAACGTCACCACGGATCCACAGCTGCCTAAGAATCCGGTGCGGCGTCCGGATTCTTCTGCCACGGCCAGCGGCCAGTGATTTCCAGCTCCAAGGAGAAGCTCAGGAAGGTCCGGATCAGCACGATGCCGGCGAGCACCCCGACGCTCGACAGCGACGGCCGCACGGCCACCGTGCGGATGATGTCCGCCGCCACCAGCAGCTCCAGGCCCAGCAGGATCGATCGCCCGAGCTGCTGGCGGAACAGGCGGTAGACATCGGGCCCATGCCGGCACACCCGCAACCCTGCCGCCGCGGTGGCGAAGAGCGCGCCGATGACGATCGCCCCCACGCCGGCCGCGTCGATGACCTTGCCGACGGCCTCGACCGCATCGCTGAATGTCATGCCAGCGGACTACCCAACGGCCGGGCTACTCCAGCGGCAGGGGCGCGGCCCAGCGGCGGTGCCCGCGCAGCAGCCACCAGAGCCCGGCGACCGGGAGCACCAGCGGGATGAAGCCGTATCCCTGGCCGAAGTGCGACCAGACTGTGCGGTCGGGGAAGGTCCCGAGGTGGACTTAGCTCAGCACCCCGACGATGAGCACCCCGGCGAGCTCGGCCGCGCAAGCGCCCACCGCGAGCAGGCAACGCCTGCATCCCAGATCTGGTGGGTTCGGGCCAGCATCACCGTCACTGCGAGGCAGGCGACGACGATCACCGCCGTGCCGTATCGCTTGCGGTCGATGATCGCCCAGGCCGTCGGCCAGCCCGGCAGCCGGTCGCCCGCGGCGCACACCCCTGCGGCGAGGGCGACGACCAGCGCCAGGGCGGTCGTCCCGTACTGCAGCACCGGGATCATGGGGCCAGTCCTCCCGATCGCCGGCGCCCCGCCCGGCCGCAGCGCT
>JAOPVO010000146.1 GCA_025966155.1 Pseudonocardiales bacterium | reverse complement strand
TCTTCGCTTGCGCGGCCTTGATTGCCGGGGTCGCGGCCTTCGCGGCCGGCGCGGCCTTCGCTATGGGCGCGGCGTTCGCTGCGGGCGCGGCCTTCGCTGCGGGCACCGCCTTGACAGCGGCTGCGGCCTTCGAGGCGGGCGCAACCTCGACTGCGGGCCCGGCCTCTGTGGTCCCGGCCGCCTTCTTCGCGCGGGGTGCCGCCTTCTTCGCCGGTGCCGCCATGCAGGACCTCCAGTGGTCACAGGTAGAGCCGGACCCGACCCGGGGCGCAGCCTATGCAGCCAGCTCGTGCCCCCGCCAGGCTCAATTGACCCCTGCACCGCCCGCGCCTGCACTATCGTGGGGCCCGCATAGACGAGGACAAGTAGCAGCGATCAGCGCGCATGAGCGATCCGGGGACGGTGCGAGCCCGGGGCGCGCCCGCCTGCGAACCATCACCTCCGAGCATCGGAAGAACAGGCCGCCGCCTCGTGGGCCCTACTAGAACCGAGTCCAGCAAAGAGAGTGGATCGTCGCGGCGCCCGCCGGATCAAGGGGCCCGGGACGGTCAACGAGGGTGGTACCGCGGCGCGGGCTCCAGGCGCGTCGTCCCTCGGTCCGATAATCCGCCGCATCGCGGTGGCCGACCGAGGAGCACCACGATGACCGCTCAGCCGACCGACGCCCGCACCAGCAGCTACGCAGGGCTGCCCCCGCACGTCGACTTGCCCGCGCTGGACCACGCCGTCATGGACCAGTGGCGCACCGACGAGGTGTTCGCCCGGAGCCTGGCCCAGACCGCCGGCGGCAAGCAGTGGGTGTTCTACGAGGGCCCGCCGACGGCCAACGGGCACCCCGGCACCCACCACGTCGAGGCCCGCGCCTTCAAGGATGTCTTCCCGCGCTACCGGACGATGAAGGGCTATCACGTCCCGCGGATGGCCGGCTGGGACTGCCATGGCCTGCCGGTCGAGCTTGCGGTGGAGAAGGAGCTCGGCTTCACCGGCAAGCCCGATATCGAGGCCTACGGCGTCGCGGAATTCAACGCCAAATGCCGCGAGTCCGTCGAGCGCCATGTCGGGGAGTTCGAGGCCATGAGCGAGCGCATGGGCTACTGGGCCGACTACGACAACCCGTACCGGACGATGGACCCGCAGTACATCGAGAGCGTCTGGTGGGCACTCAAGACGATCTTCGACGCCGGCCTCCTGGTCGAGGACCGCCGCGTCGCGCCGTACTGCCCGCGCTGCGGAACGGCGCTGTCCGACCACGAGGTCGCCCAAGGCTACGAGACCGTCGTCGATCCGTCGGTCTACGTCCGGTTCCCGCTGACGTCAGGCGAGTGGGCCGGCAAGGCCGACCTGCTGGTCTGGACGACGACCCCGTGGACGCTGGTGTCGAATACCGCCGTCGCGGTGAACCCCGGCGTCGAGTACGTAGTCGCGCGATCGCCTGAGAATGCGGGCGCCCCGGTTGTCGTGGCCCGCCCCCTGCTGGCCAAGGTCCTGGGCGACGACGCGGAGGTCCTCGCCTCCTACGAGGGCACGGCGCTGGAGCGCTGGACGTATCGGCGACCCTTCGACTTCGTCGAGATCCCCGATGCCCACTACGTACTGCTCGCCGAGTACGTCACCACCGAGGACGGGTCCGGGCTCGTGCACCAGGCGCCGGCGTTCGGCGCCGACGACCTCGTGACGTGCCGCGCCTATGGGCTGCCGGTGGTCAACCCGATCCGCTCCGACGGGCACTTCGACGACACCGCGGGCCCGGTCGCCGGTGTGTTCTTCAAGGATGCCGACGCCCAGTTGGTCGACGCGCTGCGGGCCCAGGGGCTGCTCTGGAAGCACGTGCCGTACGAGCACGCCTATCCGCACTGCTGGCGCTGCCACACGCCGCTGATGTACTACGCGCTCCCGTCCTGGTACGTGCGCACAACGGAGATCAAGTCCGAGCTGATCGCGCAGAACGAGGCCACGAACTGGCAGCCGTCGACGATCAAGCACGGCCGCTACGGCGACTGGCTGGACAACAACGTCGACTGGGCGCTGTCCCGTGATCGGTACTGGGGCACGCCGCTGCCGGTCTGGAAGAACGATGCCGACCCGACGGACCTCGTCTGCATCGGCTCCCTGGCCGAGCTCTCGCAGCTGACCGGGCGCGACCTGTCCGACCTGGACCCCCACCGCCCGTTCATCGACGACGTCACCTTCGCCGTCGAGGGCAAGCCCGGCACCTACCGGCGCGTCCCGCAGGTGATCGACGCCTGGTTCGACTCCGGCTCGATGCCGTTCGCCCAGTTCGGCGCGCCGCACCGCAACGCCGAGCAGGCCGACGCGGCCTACCCCGCGGACTTCATCTGCGAGGCGATCGACCAGACCCGCGGCTGGTTCTACACGCTGATGGCCGTCGGCACCCTGGTGAAGGGCGAGAGCTCGTACCGCAATGTCGTGTGCCTGGGCCACATCCTGGCCGAGGACGGGCGGAAGATGAGCAAGCACCTGGGCAACATCCTCGAGCCGATCCCGCTGATGGACCGCCACGGCGCCGACGCGGTGCGCTGGTTCATGCTCGCCGGCGGATCGCCGTGGTCCGGGCGCCGGGTCGGGCACAAGACGCTGGAGGAGATTGCCTCCAAGGTCATCCGCACCTACTGGTCGATCGCGTCGTTCCAGTCCCTGTACGCCGGCGCGAACAACTGGACGCCGAGCGCATCCGGCGTCGCCGGCGGCGCCCCGGCCGATGCCCTCGACCGCTGGGCGCTGTCCGGCGCGCACCGATTGGCGGCCGAGGCCGATGAGGCCCTGGACGCCTTCGACACCGCCCGCGCGGGCAAGGCGATCGCGGCCTACATCGACGACCTCTCGAACTGGTATGTGCGGCGCTCGCGGCGGCGCTTCTGGGACGGCGACGACGCGGCGCTGTCCACGCTGCACGAGTGCCTGCGCATCCTGACGCTGGTGATGGCGCCCTTCACCCCGTTCGTGACCGAGCGGGTGTGGGGCGCGCTGTTCGCCGGGGCCGAGGGCGTCGATTCGGTGCACCTGGCGACGTGGCCGGACTCGGACCCGAGCCTGGTCGACGACGTGCTGGACGCGCAGATCGCCCTCACCCGCCGGCTGGTGGAGCTCGGCCGAGGCGCGCGGGCCGAGGCCAAGGTCAAGACCCGCCAGCCGCTGGCCCGGGCCCTGATCTCCGGGCCGGGCTGGGCCGAGCTGCCCGATGACCTGCGGCGCGAGGTCGCGCAGGAGCTCAATGTGCAGGAGCTCGCGAGCCTCGGCGATGCCGACGAGCTGGTCGACGTCACGGTGAAGGCCAACTTCCGCACACTGGGACGGCGCTTCGGGGGCCGCACGCAGACTGTGGCCGGAGCGATCGCCGCGGCCGACGCGCATACGCTGGCCCAGGCCCTGCGCGATGGGGGCACGGCTCACGTTCAGGTTGAGGGCGAGACCGTCGACCTGACCGGCGATGAATTGGTTCTCTCGGAATCCCCGCGCTCGGGATGGACGGTCGCGAAGGCCAACGCCGACACGGTGGCACTCGACCTCGAGCTGACCCCCGCGCTGCGGCGGCTGGGCA
>JAOPVO010000139.1 GCA_025966155.1 Pseudonocardiales bacterium | reverse complement strand
GTCGACGGGGGACCGACCGGGCAGGCCGGCGGCAACTCGGCATTCCGGCTGGCCGGGGTGCACGGTCGCATCGCCGTGCCGCCGGAGATGGCCGCGCGATTGGCTGCACTCGACGGCCCGGTGCTGCTGGTGGACGACCTCGCCGATTCCCGCTGGACCCTCACGGTGGCCGGGGCGGCGCTGCGGGCGGCCGGGGCGGACGCCGTGCTGCCGTTCGCTCTAGCGCAGGCCGGATAAGTTCGGCGTTTCTTCATCTGCGCCGCCCGTGTCGTCGCCCCCACAGGGTGATGTAGGGGGTTGTGGCTTTTCCCTCATCACAGCGGAGGCCCAGTACCGGTAAGTTCACCGCTTGGCGCGGATCTCGAATGGCCGTCCGCGCAGCTCCCCGCCCAAGCGCCATCGGATCGCCGCCCGCAAGACGGTCTGTTTTTCGTGTCTGGCAGCGTCGCCACAGAGAAAGGCAGCAGTGTGCGCAAGGTCTTGATCGCCAACCGAGGCGAGATCGCCGTCCGGGTCGCCCGGGCGTGCAAGGACGCGGGTATCGCGTCGGTCGCCGTCTACGCCGAGCCGGACCGGGACGCCCTGCATGTCCGCGTCGCCGACGAGGCCTTCGCCCTCGGCGGGCTGACGCCGGCGGACTCGTATCTGCGCATAGACAAGGTCATCGCCGCCGCGCACGACTCCGGCGCCGACGCTGTGCACCCCGGCTATGGCTTCCTCTCGGAGAATGCCGAGTTCGCCCAGGCCGTGCTCGATGCCGGGCTCATCTGGATCGGCCCGTCGCCCCAGTCGATCCGCGATCTCGGCGACAAGGTCACCGCCCGGCACATCGCCCTGCGGGCCGGCGCCCCGCTGGTCCCCGGCACCAAGGACCCGGTCAGCGGCCCCGATGAGGTCATCGCCTTCGCGCAGGAGTTCGGCCTGCCCGTGGCCATCAAGGCGGCCTTCGGCGGAGGCGGGCGCGGATTGAAGATCGCCCGGACCATCGAGGAGATCCCCGAGCTGTTCGCCAGCGCCGTCCGCGAGGCCATCGCCGCGTTCGGGCGCGGCGAGTGCTTCGTCGAGCGCTACCTGGACCGCTCGCGCCACGTCGAGGCGCAGATCCTGGCCGACACCCACGGCAATGTCATCGTGGTCGGCACGCGGGACTGCACGCTCCAGCGTCGCAACCAGAAGCTGGTCGAGGAGGCGCCCGCGCCGTTCCTGACCGACGACCAGCGCGAGCAGATCCACGCGTCGGCCAAGGCGATCTGCCGCGAGGCCAACTATCACGGCGCCGGCACGGTGGAGTACCTCGTTGGCAACGACGGCATCATCAGCTTCCTCGAGGTCAACACCCGTCTGCAGGTCGAGCACCCGGTGTCGGAGGAGACGACCGGCCTGGACCTCGTGCGCGAGCAGTTCCGCATCGCCGACGGCGAGGTCCTGCGCTTCACCGAGGACCCCATCCCACGCGGGCACGCCTTCGAGTTCCGGATCAACGGCGAGGACCCGGGCCGCGGCTTCCTGCCCGCGCCGGGCGTGGTCACCACCTACATCGAGCCCTCGGGCCCGGGTGTGCGCGTGGACAGCGGCATCACCCCGAACTCGGTCATCGGCGGCGCGTTCGACTCGCTCTTGGCCAAGCTGATCGTGTGGGGCGAATCCCGCGACGAGGCCCTCGCCCGCGCCCGCCGCGCACTGGACGAGTTCGTCGTCGACGGAATGGCCACGGCCCTGCCGTTCCACCGCGCGGTCGTACGCGACCCGGCGTTCACGTCAAGCCCGTTCACGGTGTTCACCCGCTGGATCGAGTCGGAGTTCGTCAACGAGATCCCGCCTTTCGCCGGCGCGGCTGACGCCGAGGATGAGGCCGGCCCGCGCGAGACAATGGTCGTCGAGGTCGGCGGAAAGCGGCTCGAGGTGTCGCTGCCAGCCGGGTTCGGCGCAGGGGCCGGCTCCACCGGCGGCGGGGCGGGGAAGAAGGCCCCGAAGCGCACTGCCGGCAAGAAGGCCGGGGCAGCGGCGACGGGTGACTCGCTGACGGCGCCGATGCAGGGCACGATCGTCAAGGTCGGCGTGGCCGAAGGCGATGTCGTGGCCGCGGGCGACCTGATCGTCGTGCTCGAGGCGATGAAGATGGAGCAGCCGCTCAACGCCCATAAGGCCGGCACCATCACCGGCCTGGGCGCGGTGGTGGGCGAGGTCGTCACGTCCGGCGCGACGATCTGCGAAATCAAGGACTAGGCGAGATCAAGGACTGATCGACGGCCCCGCCGGAGGTATCCGGCGGGGCGCGATCGGGCAGGATCGCGGCCGTGCCCGAACCCCTGAGCGACCTCGTCGGACCCGGCTGGGCCGACGCCCTCGCCCCTGTTGCCGAGAATGTCGCAGCGATGGGCGCCTTCCTTCGGGCCGAGCTCGCTGCGGGCCGGCCCTACCTCCCCGCCGGCGCCAATGTGCTCCGGGCCTTCGCGCAGCCGTTCGACGCGATCAAGGTGCTGATCGTCGGCCAGGACCCGTATCCGACGCCGGGGCACCCGATCGGGCTGTCCTTCGCGGTGGCCGCCGATGTGCGCCCGCTGCCCAAGTCGCTGATCAACATCTACAAGGAGCTGGTCTCCGACCTCGGTGTCCCGGCGCCGAGCAATGGCGATCTGACGCCGTGGACCGGGCAGGGCGTCATGCTGCTCAACCGCGTGCTCACCGTGCGGCCCGGCGCCTCGGCGTCGCACCAGGGCAAGGGCTGGGAGGCGGTCACCGAGCAGGCGGTCCGGGCGCTGGCCGGGCGCGGCGGTCCGCTCGTGGCGATCCTCTGGGGGCGGCAGGCGCAGTCGCTTCGGCCATTGCTCGGGGACGTCGCCCGGATCGAGTCGGTGCACCCGAGCCCGCTGTCGGCCAGCGGCGGCTTCTTCGGATCGCGGCCGTTCAGCCGGGCCAACGAGCTGCTGGCGGCGCAGGGGGCCGAGCCCGTCGACTGGGCCCT
>JAOPVO010000127.1 GCA_025966155.1 Pseudonocardiales bacterium | reverse complement strand
AGGGCATCACCGACCTCATCACCACCCCCGGCCTGATCAACCTCGACTTCGCCGATGTGAAGAGCGTCATGAGCGGCGCGGGCTCCGCCCTCATGGGCATCGGCGCGGCTCGCGGCGAGGACCGCGCCCGCACCGCTGCCGAGATGGCCATCGCCAGCCCGCTGCTCGAGGCGAGCATGGAAGGCGCGCGCGGGGTCCTGCTCTCGATCTCCGGCGGCTCGGACCTCGGGCTGTTCGAGATCAACGAGGCCGCCACGCTGGTTGCCGAGTCCGCGCACCCCGACGCCAACATCATCTTCGGCGCGGTCATCGACGACACCCTCGGCGACGAGGTCAAGATCACCGTCATCGCCGCCGGCTTCGACTCCGGCGAGCTGCCGTACAAGAAGGTCGATGTGCCCCGCCGCGAGGCCGTGAAGGCCGAGCCCGCTCCGGTGCCGCCGGCCAGCAACCCCAGCACGCCGTCGGCGGGCTGGCAGCTGCCGCCCTCGGCCCTGGGCCGCCGCCCAGTGTCGGTCGACGACGATCTGGACATCCCCGAGTTCCTGCGCAGCTGACTCCAGCGCCGCGCGTCGGTGATTCGCACGAAGATGGGCCCGTGATCAGCATCGAACGGGACGACAGGCGCCTCGCGCAGCTGCGCGAGGCGCTTGTTGCCGTTCGCCGACGGATAGAAGCGGCGTGCGTGGCGGCTGGCCGGGCGCCATCCGAGGTCACGCTGGTTGGTGTGACCAAGGGCTTCCCCGCCTCGGACCTCGCGCTGCTGGCGGAGCTCGGCGTGCTGGACGTGGGGGAGGCCCGCGACCAGGAGGCCCGGGCCAAGCTGGCCGAGCTCGCCGAGCTGGGCCAGCTGGAGCCAGCACCGGGCGCCGCCGCAGCGAACCTGCGCTGGCACGTCATCGGGCGGCTGCAGACCAACAAGGCGCGTTCGGTGGCCGGGTATGCGCACCTCGTCCATACCGTGGACCGACCGGAGCTTGCCGCGGCGCTGGGGAAGGCCGCATCGACCTTGCGCGAGGCGGACGGCAGCCGGGGCCCATTGGGCGTGCTCGCCCAAGCCAGCCTGGACGGCGACCCCGGACGCGGCGGAGTCGCCGAGGGCGACCTCCCGGCCCTGCTGGATGCGATCGCCCAGCAGCCGGCGCTGACGCTCCGCGGGCTGATGGTGGTGGCCCCGCGCGACGGCGATCCGGGCGTCCATTTCGCCCGCGCCGCCGCCTGGATGGAGCTTGCCCGGGCCCACATCGGCCCTCTGAGCGTGCTGTCGGCCGGCATGAGCGGGGACTTCGAGGCCGCCATCGCCCACGGCGCGACACACGTGCGTGTCGGTACGGCGTTGCTCGGCTATCGCGCGCCCATCTTGGGATAGCGTCCGCGCAAGATGAGCCTGGGCGCGGATACCCGCGGCTAGCCGATCAGATTCGGAAGGACCACCTGATGTCGGGAGCCATGCGCAAGATGGGTGTCTACCTCGGCCTTGTCGAGGACGACCCGTATGGCGAGTACGGCGACCCGGCGCCCGAGCGCGCTGCCGACGATCGCTACGCCGAGGCGCCCCGCCGGTACGACCGCGGCTACGCCGAGGCGTCGGCCGCCTACGAGGCCGCCCACGACCAGTCGGCGTACGTCGAGCGCCAGCCGGCCCGCGCGCCTCGGATCAGCCCCGACCCCCAGGGCGACCCGCTGGACGACACCTACCGCATCACCACGCTGCACCCGCGCACCTACAACGAGGCGCGCACCATCGGCGAGCACTTCCGCGCCGGAACCCCGGTCATCATGAACCTGACCGACATGGATGACGCCGACGCCAAGCGGCTGGTGGACTTCTCCGCCGGGCTCACGTTCGGCCTGCACGGGCGCATCGAGCGGGTCACGGCCAAGGTGTTCCTGCTGAGCCCGCAGAATGTGTCGGTCACCGCCGAGGACAAGGCCCGCATCGTCGAGAGCGGTTTCTTCAATCAGTCTTAGCGCACCCCGGTATGCCGCACGACCGCCCGGGTGCATCTGCGTCCACGTGGACAACCAGTACCCTGACGCAGTGGACTCGACGGCGAGGTTGCGATGCGGCTGTTCTGGCTGATCCTCGCTTTCGTCGTGCTCGTGTACTGGCTGCTCGTGCTGGCCCGGATCGTCATCGAGACGACCCGGAGCTTCGCCCGGCAGTGGTGGCCGTCCGGGGCGGCTGCGGTTGGCATCGAGGTGGTGTACTCCACCACTGACCCGCCGATCAAGCTGCTGCGCCGCTTGGTTCCGCCGCTGCGCCTGGGCGGGGTAAGCCTTGATGTGAGCGTCCTGATTCTGCTGTTGTTCCTGATCATCCTGCGGGGATTCTTTGTCGGATTCGCGCAGTAGCTGAGAGTTCCAGAGGCTGGGCGCGGGTCGCTCGGCTTGCGTTAGGCAATGACACACCTGCATCATCCGTACCGATCATCGGCCGCAAGGCGTCTGAATCGGGGGTTTCATAGCCGTCCGAGGACGGCCCGAGCTCCTGCGCCGCGTGACCGCTGCTCAAGCCGATTCTGTTCCGGGCGTCAATCCGGAACGGCCGACCCAACTGAGGTGAACCCGATGCCGCTGACTCCTGCGGACGTCCACAATGTGGCGTTCAAGAAGCCACCGATCGGCAAGCGCGGCTACGACGAGGAAGAGGTCGACGCGTTCCTCGACCTCATCGAGATCGAGCTTGCCAAGCTGATCGAGGAGAACAGCCAGATGCGCGCGGGCATTGCCCCGTCTGCGCCGGTCGAGCCGAGTGACGGCGGCAGCGAGCAGGACGCCGCGGCGATCCAGTCGCTGCAGCAGACCAACAGCGCGCTGTCCGAGCAGATCGCCGCGCTGGAGAACCAGATCGCCGCCTCGCGGGACGAGCTGGAAGGCGCCCGCCAAACTGTCGCCCAGGCCCAGCAGGAAGCGGCGCAGGCTCGCGAGGCCGCCGCCGCGGCTCAGCAGGCCGCCGATCAGGCGATCGCCGCTGCGGCCGCCGCACCGGCCGCCCAGGCGCCGGCCGACGCCCCAGCGGCTCCGCTGGTCGACCACAGCCACGCCGTCAAGGTTCTGGCCCTGGCGCAGCAGACCGCCGACCAGCACCTGGCCGAGGCTGCCGCCGAGGCCCAGCGCACGGTGGGCGACGCCCGCGTTGCCGCCGAGCAGTTGACGGCGGAGACCAAGGCCGCCACCGAGGCGCAGATCAGCGAGGCCCAGGAGCGGGCCGACCAGCTCGACCGCGAGAGCAAGGCCGCGGCGAACAACACCATCCAGGAAGCCGAGCAGCGCCGTGTCGGGATCGTCACGCAGCTCGAGCAGCAGCGTGACGCCCTCGAGACCCGCCTGGAGGAGCTGCGCACCTTCGAGCGCGAGTACCGCACGCGCCTGAAGAGCTACCTCGAGTCGCAGCTGCGCGACCTCGACGCATCGGGCAGCACCGAGGACGAGGCCGCTAACCAGGGCTGAGCAGCATCCGTCCCACCCACGAAGGGACCGTCCGCATCGATTGATGCGGACGGTCCCTTCGTCGTTTCCCTTGACTCTTGTCCACAGGTGGCGCTTGGCGATAGCTTCGCTCCCGCGAGACGGCCAGCCAGGCCGCCCAGCCCGCCCGGCGGGACGCGAGTGTGCCCGCGTCCCGTCCGACGCGTGATCAGACCCGCTTGATCCAGAGGGCTAGGCCGAGCTCGTCGTCGACGTAGGCGCCGTCGGCGCCCTCCGGGTCGTGGCCGGACCCCGCGGACTCCGCGCCGAGGTCGTGGATCGCCACCGCCAGCACCTCCTCGCCGAGGGCGGCCTGGTGCTCGCGCAATGCCTCGCCGGTCTCGGGGGAGCCCCCGGTCCGCCACCACAGCTCGATCCGATCGGTGACCTCGAGCCCCGAGCTCTTGCGGGTGTCCTGGATCTGGCGCACGACATCGCGCACGATGCCCAGCCGCCGCAGCGCGGGGGTCAGCTCGAGGTCGAGTGCCACCGTGTCGGCGTTGGCCTTCG
>JAOPVO010000014.1 GCA_025966155.1 Pseudonocardiales bacterium | reverse complement strand
GACATGATGCTGGCCTCCTGCGCGGAGAAGTCCTCGCGGACCAGTGCCTGGGCCTGGCGGCTGGCGGCGCCCTCGGGCAGCGCGCGGTCGTCGACGTTGCCCCATTCGGCGTGCAGGAACGGGGTCCCGAGCACGACCAGCACCGCGGTCACGCCGACGGCGACGGCGATGGCCACCG
The DNA here is from genome assembly GCA_025966155.1 of Pseudonocardiales bacterium. Taxonomy (GTDB): domain Bacteria; phylum Actinomycetota; class Actinomycetes; order Mycobacteriales; family Jatrophihabitantaceae; genus RYN-150. Next base: position 4,837 of record JAOPVO010000014.1, on the reverse strand, counting down.
GGCGATGCATGATCCGCTGGGCGAGCCGGGAGAAGAAGCCCTCCTCGGGCGGCCTGACCGACCGCTTGAGGATCGTCACCGAGTCGATGCGCTTGCCCAGCACCATCAGCATCGCCGGCAGCACGATGATCGCCCCGACGATCGCCAGCAGCACCACCGCGATCCCTGAGTAGGCGAACGATCGCAGGAAGTACAGCGGGAACACCATCATCGCGGCCAGCGCGAGGGCGACGGTGAGCCCGGAGAACACGATCGTGCGGCCGGTGCGCCGCACCGTGGTGGTGATCGCCTCCTCCTTGCTGGCCCCGCCGTGCAGCTCCTCGCGGTAGCGGTTGACGATCAGCAGCGCGTAGTCGATGCCCAGCCCCATCCCGAGGCCGGTGACCAGGTTGATCGAGAAGACCGAGACATCGGTGAGGTCGGCGATGACCGACAGCGCGGCGAAGGATCCGATGATGGACACGATGCCGATGAGCAGCGGCAGCGAGGCGGCTACGAGCGAGCCGAAAACCAGCACCAGCAGGATCAGCGTGATGGGGATCGCGAATGACTCGGCGCGGGCGAGGTCCCCGCTGATCTGCGTGTTGAGCTCCTGATTGATAGCCAGAAATCCACCGAGCTGCACGTCGATCAGGCCCTGCTCGCCGACGATCTGGCGGGTCAGCATCGTGTAGACCTCGCTGTCGTCGATGCGCTCACCGCTGGCGGCGGCGTCGGTGCTGGCGACCAGCATCGCCCGGGTGCCGTCGTCGCTGCGCAGGGCGTCCGGCTTCCCCAGCGACCAGTACGAACCGACATCGGCGACGGGCCCGAGGTCGATCAGCTTCTGCGTGACCGCCAGGCCCGCGGCAGCGACATCGGGATCGTCGACGCTGCGGCCGTCCTTCGCGCTCACCACCAGCACGATGTCGGGATCGTGGATGCCGCGCCCGTCCAGCAGGCGCTGCGCCTTGGCCGACTCCGATCCCGGATCCTCGAACCCCTCCGACCCGAGCTTGCCGAAGACGGTGAAGCCGTAGGCGCCGGCGGCGATGAGCGCGACGACGGCCAGCGCGAGGATGAGCCTCGCGCGATGCACGGCCACGTGGGCGGTTCGGGTGAGCAGTCGGTCCAGCATGGTGCGGCCCTTCGTCGAGAGGCGGTCATCGCTAAGTTACCGTCGTCAGGTTAACGCCGTCAACCTTTCTCCGCGAGCGATTTTGTGGCAAATTCGGCGGCATGACCGACATCAGCGCCGATGCCCTGGGCTGGACGCAGCAGGACCTCGATGTGCACCCCGCCGGACTCGATGCGCTGCGCATTCGGGTGTACCGGCGCGGCACCGGCCCGATCCCGCTGGTGCTCGTGCACGGCGCCACCGATTCGGCGCTGGCGTGGACGCCGCTGGCCCGCGCGCTGTCCAACGACTTCTCCATCGTCGCCTATGACGGGCCGTCGCACGGCGACTCGGAGACCGCCGGCGGCGGCGTCCACACGGCGTTCCACTACCTGCCGGCGCTGGTGCAGCAGCTGGGCCTCGACCGCCCGGTGGTACTGGGCCACTCCTGGGGCGGGGCGTGCGTCGCCGCGGCCATCGATTCGTCGCCGGAGCTGTTCCGCTGCGCGATCCTCGAGGACCCGCCGTGGACCGACTCCGCCGAGGCCTCCGCGGGCGGGGCGGCATTGGCCCGGATCCGGGAGACGATGTCGTTCGAGCGGTCCGCGCCGGCGTCCGAGCTGTCGGCCTACATCGAGGAGCGGTTCGCGCACTGGACGGACGAGGACCGCGCGCTGGCCTTCCACAGCAAGCTGTCCTTCCAGAAGCACAGCTCGTGGGTGTCGTTCCCCGGCTCGCCCGGCTACGAATGGGGCTGGATCGTGCCGCGCCTGAAGCTGGACGTCCTGCTGATCACCGGCGGCGATGCCGACAACCCCAGCCCGCGGGTGATCACGCCGGCGCTGGCCGCCAAGGTGGCCGGCCTCTCCGACCGCATCCGCGTCGAGACGATCGAGTCGGCCGGGCACGGCATCCACCGCGAGGCGCAGGACCAGTTCGTCGCGCTGGTGACGTCCTTCGCGGAGGCCCACGCCGCCTAGCCCCGCCCGCTCCCCGGCGACGTGCCGATGATGATCTCGGGGTTATCGTCGCCAGGGCGACAACAAGCCCGAGATCATCGGCGGTAGCGGCGGGCGGGGCGACCGATGCGGCGCCGGCGACGCGCACCTCGATGCGGCAGCGCGGGTGGGTCAGGCCTCGCGGACGGTGCCCGCGTCGACTTCCCACTGACGGGTCGTCGATACCGCCTCCAGCATGCGGCGATCATGCGTCACCAGCAGCAGCGTCCCGGTGTAGCTGGCCAGCGCCGACTCCAGCTGCTCGATAGCTGCGAGGTCCAGGTGGTTGGTTGGCTCATCCAGCACGAGCAGGTTGACGCCGCGGGCCTGGAGCAACGCCAGCGCCGCGCGCGTCCGCTCCCCCGGCGACAGCGAGGTCGCCGGGCGGTTGACGTGATCGGCCCGGAGCCCGCACTTGGCCAGCAGCGTCCGGGTATCGGCTGGGGCCATCTCCGGCATCAGCCGCCCGAAGGCATCGACCACCGAGGCCGACGCGCCCCCGGCATCAGCCGACCCGAACAGGTTCCGCGCCTGGTCGACCTCGCCGATCACCACGGCGGTCCCCAGCGATGCGCGCCCGGCCGACGGCGAGGTCCGCCCGAGCAGCAGCCGGAGCAGCGTCGTCTTGCCCGCGCCGTTCGGCCCGGTGATCGCGACCCGATCGGCCCAGTCCACCTGCAGCGTTACCGGCCCGAGCGTGAACTCCCCCAGGGACACGGCCGCCCCGGATAGCGACGCCACCATCGAGCCCGAGCGCGTGGCCGGCACCAGCTCCATCTGCAGCTGCCACTCCTTGCGCGGCTCCGCGACCTCCTCGAGCCGCTCGATCATCCGATCGGTCTGGGCCGCCTTGGCCGCCTGCTTCTCGCTGGTCTCGCCGCGGGCGTTCCTGGCGATCTTGTCGTTGTCGGGGGCCTTGCGCCGCGCATTGCGGACGCCCTTCTCCATCCAGGCCCGCTGCGTCCGACCCCGCTCGGCCAGCGAATCAAGCCGATCGGAGTACTGGTCGTAGGCCTCGCGCGCGTGCCGGCGCTGGACGTCCTTCTCCTCCAGATAGGAGTCGTAGCCGCCGCCGAACAGGGTGATCTGCTGCTGGGCGAGGTCGAGCTCGAGCACGCTGGTGACGGTGCGGGCCAGGAACTCGCGGTCGTGGCTGACGATGACCGCACCGGAGCGCAGGTTCGACACGAACTGCTCCAGCCGGGCCAGCCCGTCCAGATCGAGATCGTTAGTGGGCTCATCCAGCAGCAGCACGTCGTATCGGGACAGCAGCAGCGCAGCGAGCCCGGCCCTAGCCGCCTGGCCGCCGGACAACCCGGTCATCTCCTCGTCCAGGCCGACGGCCAAGCCGAGGTCGGCGGCGACGGCAGCGGCGCGCTCCTCGAAGTCGGCGCCGCCGAGATCGAGCCATCGCTCCAGCGCGTCGCTGTACGTGTCGGCCGCGCCGTCGACGTCAGCGCCGAGCTGCTCAGCGGCGGTATCCATAGCCTGCGTAGCTTCGGCGACGCCGGTGCGGCGGGCCAGGAACTGCACGAGCGTCTCCCCCGCCAGCCGCTCCGGCTGCTGCGCCAGGTAACCGATGGTCGCGGCGTCCGGGGTGCGGCGGACCGTCCCGCTCTCGGGCTCGTCCAGGCCGGCCAGCATCCGCAGCAGCGTCGACTTGCCGGCGCCGTTCGCGCCGACCAGCCCGATCACATCGCCCGGCGCGACCACGAGGTCGAGGTCGGCGAAGAGGATCCGGGTGCCGAACGCTGCTGACAGGCCCTTCGCGACCACGGTTGCACTCACGTGGATCAACGATAACGGCAGCGTCCAGCCGAGGCGCTCTGCCCACCGGATGCGGCCGTAAGCCGCGCGCAGCAGCGCGCCACCGCCGAACAGCAGGTTTCCGACGCCTCCCCCGCCGTGAGGCCGAGGCACCGACCTCGCAGGTCGAGGACGCCCGGGAGTCTCTGGCCCGGGCCCTCGATGCGGCCGGCGCGCTGGGCCGGGCCGGCTCGGCATTGGCGGCGCAGGCCTCGACGGCGTTCACCGACGGCCTTTCGTGCGTGGGGCTAGTCGGCGGTGTGCTGATGCTCGCGACTGCGCTCGCCGTGCGCCTGCTCGCCCCGCGAACCATCGACATCAGCGGCGCCCACCACTGACAGCTCGGCTTCAATCGCCGGCGTCGTCCGTCGCATAGACGCGGTTAGCCGCATAGACGCGATTAGCCGCGTCGGCGCGGTTCGCCGCGTCGGCGCGCACAGGCCGATGCAGGTCAGCACCGAGGCGTAGAGGTAGAGGTCGCCGGAGATGGCCGAGGCCCAATGCGAGCTGTGGACCATGTGCGCGAGCTTCAACGGGCCGAGCGCGAACATCGCGAAGACGGTGGCGAAGCAGCCGATGGCCGCGGCGGATCGCGTGTCCACCGCCCGGTAGAGCAAGGCCGCGACCGCGGGCACGGCCCACCAGTAGTGGTGCGTCCAGGAGATCGGGCTGGCGAATGTCGACGCAGCGGCGGCCACGACGAGGATGCGGACCATCGGCCACCAGCCCTCGGCCCGGCGCGCGAAGATCAGCGCGACGGCGATGACGGCTGCGCCCCCGAGCAGCCAGAGCGCCTTGGACAGCGTCCCATCCACGCCCAGCCGCGCGAGATCACCGGTCCACGACTGGTTGGTGATGCGGTCCGGGCGCCCGACGCGGGATGTGCGCCAGACCTCCCTTGACCAGAATTGCCAGGATGATTCGGGCATAACGACGG
>JAOPVO010000085.1 GCA_025966155.1 Pseudonocardiales bacterium | reverse complement strand
CGTTGATCGGGTGCGCGGTGTCCTCATAGCCCAGCGCCATCCCGGCCACGACGTGCTCATGCTCGTGCAGGCCCAGCGCATCGGTCAGCGTCGCCGGCCACGACGCCCACGCCGCCTGCGGGCAGGTGGACAGCCCCTGCTCGGTGGCCAGCAACATCACCGTCTGCATCGCGATGCCGACATCGACCCACTGCGCCTGGCCCATCCGGCGGTCGATGGTGAAGAACAGCCCGACCGGTGCGCCGAAGAACTGGAAGTTCTTGGCCAGCTGCGCGAACCGCGCGGGTCGATCCTCGCGAGTGATCCCGATCGTGGCGTACAGGTCCTCGCCGTTCTCGAACCGCCGCCCGCGGTAGGGGTCCCAGAGGCTCGCCGGGTACACCGCATGCGCCGGATCCTCCCGGACCCCCGCCGCCCCGGCCTCGGCCAGCCGTTGGGTGACGCGCGCGAGGGCGGGCCCCGCGAGCACGTGGATGTGCCAGGGCTGCAGGTTCCCCCCGGACGGCGCCTTGAGCCCGCCTTCGAGGACCCCGCGCAGTACGTCATCCGGCACCGGCGCGTCGGTGAACCCGCGCACGGACCGGCGGACGGACACTGCCTGGGCCACGCTCATCGTCGTCACGGTCTGCTCGGTCATCTCCTTACCGTCCTATCCAGTTGGGCCGGCGCTTCTCGGCGAACGCGCGTGGGCCTTCCTTGCGGTCCTCGGACGCGTTCATATCGGCGGTCTCGCGCGTCGTCGCCTCCCACCAGGGCGCGTCGAGAATGGCCTGGCCGTCCATCACGCCGTAGGCCACCCGCTTGCTCGCCTGCACCGACAGCGGCGCGTTGACGTTGATCCGGTCGGCGAGCTCGAGCGCCGCCTCGACGACCGAGGTGCCCGTCTCGACGACGCGGCTGATCAGCCCGAGTTCGAGGCCGCGCTGGGCGGTCATCGGCTCGCCGGTGTAGAGCATCTCCAGGCCGACCTTCCATGGGATCTGCCGCGGCAGCCGAAACGCCCCGCCGCCGACCGCCATGACCCCGACCGACACCTCCGGCAGGCCGAGGGTCGCGGTGTCCTGCGCGACGATCAGGTCGCTGGCCAGCGCGATCTCTGTGCCCCCACCGCGGGCCAGGCCGTTCACCGCGGCGATGATCGGCTTGGGGATGAAGTGGTTCACCCAGCCGCCCCAGCCGAAGTGCTCGTAGCCGACTGCGACCAAGGGCTCTCCGCCGGCCACCGCCTTGAGGTCCGCCCCGGCGCAGAACGCCCGGCCGGCCCCGGTGACGATGACCGTCCATATGTCGGCGTCGTCCTTGGCTTCCTCCAATGCAGCGGCCAACCCCACCGTCACGGCGACATTGACGGCATTGAGCTGCTTCGGACGGTTGAGGGTGATCACCAGGCTTCGGCCGATGCGCTCAGTCAGCACCGCCGGCTCATCGGGTGCGGTCATGAGTGGCTCCTGTTCCGGAAGTCGGGCTCGGTCTTGTCGAGGAAGGCTTGGATAGCCGACTTATTCTCCCCGATGAGATAACTGGTCGAGATGCCGGCGGCCTCCTGCTCGAGGCTGGCGGCGTAGGTCGCGTTGTACGCGTACTCGAGGTTGCGCTTCATGATTGCGAACGCCTCCGTCGGCCCGTCCGCGAGTTGCTCGGCGAATGCCAAGCCGGCTGCCATCAGGTCATCCGGCGCCACCACCGATCGCACGATGCCGAGTTCCTTGGCCTCGGCGGCGGTGATGCGCGGCGACAGCATCAGGATCTCCAGGGCCTCCGATCGGCTCATCAGCCGCGACAGCCCATAGGTGACACCGTTGTCGCCAGGAAGCCCGATCCGGGCGAACGCGGACACGAAGATGGCCTTCTCGCTGGCGATCCGGAAGTCGCAGGCCAGGGCGACCCCGAACCCGCCGCCCGCCGCCGCGCCATTGACGAGGGCGATCGTCGGCTTCGGGCAGCGGAACACCGAGCCGGCCATCTGGTCGTGCAGGACCTGCATGCCCCCGACGCCGCGGTTGTAGCTGGGATGCGACGCGCGGGTGCTGGACCCGGTGTTCGCCGCCTCGAGGTCCGCGCCGGCGCAGAACGCCCGGCCCGCTCCGGTGATGATGACCGCGCGCACGTCTGTGTCGAGGCGCGCATCGGCCATCGCCGCCGCGAACTCGGCAGTGAGCGTGCCGCCCATGGAGTTCAGCTTGTCGGGGCGGTTCAGCGTCACCACCATGACGCCGGACGGCTGCTTATCGATCAATACGTCGCTCACAAGTGCACCCTCGCTAGTCGGTGAAGCCGGCCATGTTGACCCGCGGCGTGTAGTGCGCCTCGAGCCGGGCCATCTCGTCGTCGGACAATTGCACAGCCAGCGATGCAATTGCGTCGGCGAGCTGGCCGGGCTTCGTCGCGCCCACGATCGGCGACGTCACGGCTGGGTTCGCCGACACCCAGGCCAAGGCGATCTGCGCCCGCGGCACATCCCGCTCGGTCGCAATCGCGCCAACCGCATCGAAGATGCCGTCGTCGGTGCTGGGGTACAGCGTCTTGCCGAACTGGTCGGTCTCGTCGCGAAAGGTGGAGCTGTCGTAGTCCCGCGCCAGGCGCCCGCGCGCCAGCGGGCTCCACGGGATGACCCCGATCCCCTGGTCGACGCAGAGCGGGAACATTTCCCGCTCCTCCTCGCGCTGGAGGAGGTTGTAGTGGTCCTGCATCGAGACGAACTTCGTCCAGCCGTGCAGTGTCGAGGTGTACAGCATCTTCGAGAACTGCCAGGCGTGCATGGACGAGGCACCGATGTACCGCGCTTTGCCGGCCTTGACGACGTCGTGCAGCGCCTCGAGCGTCTCCTCGATCGGGGTGCGCGGGTCGAACCGGTGAATCTGGTACAGATCCACGTAGTCCGTGCCGAGGCGACGCAGGCTGTGGTCGATCCCGGTCATGATCGCCTTGCGCGATAAGCCCATCCCGTTGGGGCCTGGCCGCATGCGCTGGTAGATCTTGGTGGCGATCACCACCTCGTCGCGGTCGGCGTAGTCGGCCAGCGCCCGGCCCAGGATCTCCTCGCTCGACCCGCCCGAGTACATATCGGCGGTGTCGAAGAAGTTGATGCCAGCCTCGAGCGCCTCCTTGATGAACGGACGGCTGGGCTCCTCCGGCAGCGACCAAGGGGTGTGGCCGCGGCTGGGCTCGCCGTAGCTCATGCAGCCAAGGCAGATTCTCGACACGTCCAGGCCGGTCGAACCGAGCTTCACGTACTCCATGGAATCGACTCCAGATAGGTCACTATGCGGGCGGCGCGAACGGATCGGGCACGGGGTAGGCCTCGGCCGATCCGTCGGCCAGAAGGGAATCGATCTCCTCGTCGCTGTAACCGAGCATGCCGCTCAGCACGTCGCGGGTGTTCTCGCCCAGGCAGGGCGCGGCTTTGGTCATCACCGCCGGCGTCACCGACATCTCGGCCTGATTGCCCTCGTACAGCGTCGTGCCCATCACCGTGTGCTCCAGCGGACGGAGATATTGCCGGTATCGAACCTGCGGATCGTTGATCACGTCCCGCGCATCATTGACGGGAGCCGCGGCCACCCGGGGCTGGAGCAGGTAGAAGGTCTCGATGTTGCGCTGCTGAGCCGTCCATGCGCTGAGATGCGCGTCGAGTTGGTCCTCGTGCTGCTTGCGCCCCCGAAGCGTCGCGTAGATCGGGTCCGACGCCCACGCCGGGCTGCCCATGAGCTCGACGAGGGTGCGCCATTCCTCGTCGGTCTCGACGGCGATGGCTACCCAGCGCTCGCGGCCATCCTCGGGCTGCGACGGGTAGATCCCATGCGGTGCGCAGCTGGTGTGCCGGTTGCCCATGCGCGTGGCGATCCGGCCGTTGACCGCGAAGTCCAGCATCGTGGGGGCATTCCACTGCAGCGAGCCCTCGTATTGGGACAGGTCGATGTACTGGCCGTGCCCGGTCCGGCGGCGGTGGTCCAGCGCCGCAATCAGCGCGGTGGCGCAGAGACGCTGGGCAACGAAGTCGGTATAGGCCCCGTAGGGCGAGCCTGGGTTGCGGTCCGGCCAGCCGGTGACCTCGCTGAATCCGGCCATCGCGGCCATCACCGTCCCGAATCCGGCGAACTTGCTGCGCGGACCGGTCTGGCCGTTCATCGAGGTTGATAGCATGATCAGCTGTGGGTTGATCTCGCGCAGAGCGTCGTAGGTGAGTCCGAACTTGGCCATGACGCCGGGGCTGAATGACTCGACCACGATGTCGGCCCAGACGGCCAGGCGGTGAGCGATCTCCTTGCCCCGCGGTGCGGTGTAGTTCAGGCCCAGGCCCAGTTTCGAGGTGTTGAAGCCGCCGAAGAAGTGCGAGTTGTCGATGCCCTTGACGCCATTGCGGAACGGGCCGGCCAGGCGCAGCACATCGGGGTTCTTCACCGTCTCGGTGTGGACTACCGTCGCCCCATAGTCGGCTAGGTACCGGGTAGTCAGCGGGCCCACACCGACCCAGGCGACGTCCCAGATCTTGACGCCGTTGAAGATGCGGCCGCCCTCGGGCACCGCGCTCGACTCGCTCATACGACCCTCGCCTCCTGGTAGAGCGCCATATCCGCGGGTTTCACACCGAGCTCGTCGATGAGGATCTCGGTGTTGTGCTCCCCGATCTGCGGGGCCCGGCCGTTGCTGGCCAACGGGGTCTGCGTCAGATGCACCCACATCGACGGGTACAGCACCGGATCCCGGCCGTCGTGCTCCACCGGCTGGAAGTAGTCCCGCGAGTTGAGCTGGACGTCGTCGTAGATATCGGCGACGTTGTTGATCGGCACGACCATCAGCCGGTGGACCAGAGCCTGCGTCGTGAGGTCCTGCTTGCCGCGGGTCGCGAAGAACTCGGCCAGCACCTCGGACACCCGCGTCGGGAACTCCGGCGGCTGCTTCTCCAGCAGCGTTGGGCCGAAGTCATCGTCGGTCAGGTCCTCGAGGAACGCCGGCAGGGTCACGCCCTCCGCTCGCAGCCAACCGAGATAGCCCTTGAGGCCCGGCCCGAAGCCGACGGTCGCCATGATGTTGCCGTCGGCGCAGTGATAGATCGAGCGATACGGCTGTGCGGGCACCGGCTCGCCGAACGTGCTGCGCTGCAGGATCGTGCCGTCGATGAAGGGAGTGGCCAGCGCGTTCATCGTCGTGCGGGACGCAGCCAATTGGGCCGAGACGTCGATCTGCTGGCCCACGCCAGTGCTGGCCGCGTGGTAGAGCGCCGCATTGGTGTGCACGGCGGCCTCGGCCGCGGCGTGCTGGAAGTACTGCGGGGTCGAGGTGCGCACCGGCGGGCGATCGGAGTCCCCGGCCATCCACGCCGGGCCGGCGATCGCGGCCAGGATCAGGTCTGTCGCCTTCAGGTGCGCGTACGGCCCCGTCTGCCCGAAGGGGGTGATGCGCGTCAGCACGATGCTGGGGTTGGTGTCCAGCAGCACGTCGAGACCCAGGCCCCAGCGCTCGAGTTGCCCCGGCTCGTAGGACTCCAGCACGGCGTGCGCAGTCGACACCAGCGCGAGGAACAGCCCGCGCCCATCCGCGGACGCGAGGTCCAGGGTGATCGATCGCTTGCCGCGGTTGAACGCCCACCATTGCAGGCTGTTTTCCGGTGACGCGATGTCGCCGGCGTACGGGCCTTTGACCCGGCCCGGGTCGCCCCCCGGCGGCTCGACCTTGACGACGTCGGCGCCGAGGTCGGCCAGCAGCTTGCCGGTGAACCAGGCGCGGTCGGTGGTGAGGTCGAGGACGCGGTAGGGCGCGAGCGCACCGGCGGCGCCGGGGGAACTTCCGTCGGTGGGCGATTCCGACGCGGGCTGCGACGCTGCAGTCATGTAGCCGCCTTTCGCTGTGGTGGCAAGGAGCACTCAACCAGCTTTCGCAGGTGCGAGTGTGCCCAATCGAGCACAGTGATTGTGCCGGGTACGCGCATAATCGCGGCTGTGGAGCTCAAGCATCTGTCGGCGTTCCTGGTGGTGTCCGAGGAACGCAGCTTCCGCCGCGCGGCCGAGCGGCTGCATCTGTCGCCCTCGCCGTTGAGCCGCTACATCCGCGATCTCGAGGCGGAGCTCGGCACCGCGCTGTTCGAGCGCACGACCCGGACCGTCCGCCTCACCGCCGCGGGCGAGGCCCTGGTGCCGCATGCGGTGCAGATGATCGCGTCGATGGAGGGTGCGGCCCGAAGCGTTGACCGGGCGCTGGGAAAGCCGCCCGAGCTGCTGGTCGGCATCCGCTCGATCCCGACGTCGTTCCAGCGCACGCTGGTCGACGATGTGCTGCGGCCATCGCTGCCGCAGGGCCGGTGGCAGATCCGCCCCGTGCTGTCCGAGCTCCAGGTCCGCGCGCTGGACCAGGGCGCGATGGCGATCGGCATCGGCCTCCACGCGTATCGGCGCGGGCACGACCGGCTGGCATTCTGGCCGATCCTGAGCGAGCCCATAGGGGTGGCCTTGCCCGATCTGCCCCGGTTCCGCCGCCTGGCC
>JAOPVO010000072.1 GCA_025966155.1 Pseudonocardiales bacterium | reverse complement strand
AGGAGCTGCGGGCCGAGGTCAGCGGCGTCGCCCTGGAGAGCATCGACGGCGCGCTGGTGGTCAAGACCCTCGGTCGCGAGGACCACGAGACCGAGCGGTTCGCCGTGCACTCGGCCAAGCTGCGCGATGCCAACATCGGCGTCGGGCGCCTTCGCGGCACGTTCGACCCGCTGATGGAAGCGATCCCCACCATCGGGACGCTGCTCATCCTGCTGGTCGGCAGCATGCGGGTGGAGTCCGGCGCGGCCCAGGTCGGCGATCTCGTCAGCATCGCGTACCTCTTCTCGATCCTTGCCTTCCCGGTGCGCGCCATCGGCTGGGTGCTGGGGGAGCTCCCGCGATCGGTCGTCGGCTGGGCCCGCATCCGCCACGTTCTCGATGCCGCGGGCCAGCAGGTATTCGGCCCCGATCGGCTGGCCTCCGGAGCCGCCGCCGGCGCCGCGCGCATCGAGGCGCGGGACATCGGCTTCGGCTACGCCCGACCCGAGGACCTGCCCGATGACCCGCTCGACGCGGCGCAGCGCATCGACGCCCTCGCTGCGCGCGCCAGCGCGATCGCGGCCCGCGCCGAGGCTGTCGCCGCACACAGGCCGGCTGACACACGGCGAGGCAATGCCATCACGGAGGAGCACGCGGCCCCGGGCGACCGGCTCGGCCACATCCCGGCTGACTCCACCGAGCCGCCGGCGAAGCTGGCCCCGGTGCTCGACGGCGTCACGCTGGAGGCACCGCCTGGGCAGATCGTCGCGGTGGTCGGGGCCACCGGCGCGGGCAAGTCGACGTTGCTCACGCTGCTGGTGCGCCTGATCGACCCCGACCGCGGTGTGGTCGTGCTGGATGGGCGCGATGTCCGCGACCTTGCCGAGGACCAGATGCCCGCGCACGCCAGCCTCGTCGCGCAATCGGCGTTCCTCTTCGACGACACCGTGCGCGGCAACATCACCCTCGATGACCCGGAGCTGACCGAGCAGCGGGTCTGGGAATCCCTCCGCGTGGCCCAAGCCGAGGACTTCGTCCGTGCGCTGCCCGAGGGCCTCGACACCGAGCTGGGTGAGCGCGGGGTGACGCTATCCGGTGGCCAGCGCCAGCGCCTGGCCCTGGCCCGCGCCATCGTCCGCCGGCCCCGGCTGCTGCTGATGGACGACGCGACGTCCGCAGTCGACCCGTCCGTCGAGGCCGCGATCCTGCGCGAGCTGCGCCGGGCCGAGGGCCTGGGCACGGTGGTGGTCGTGGCCTACCGGCGCGCGACGATCACCCTGGCCGACGAGGTTGTGTACCTCGAGGGCGGCCGGGTGGCGGCATCCGGGCGGCACGATCAGCTGCTGTCCGAGTCGCCCGGCTACCGGGCCCTCGTCACCGCCTACGACCAGCCGATCGGCGCCTGATGAGCACCCCCGTGAGAACCCCTCACCCAGCTGGCCCGACCTCATCGGCCAACCCGACCGACTCGGCCAACCCGACCGGCTCGACCTCATCGACCGACCCGACCGAGTCAGCCCCGTCCCATGACCTCGCCCCGTCGACCGAGGGCGCCATGGCCACCCTGCGCCGGGGCATGCGCGAGGTGCCGGTCTTCCGGCGGGCCCTGCCGGGGATCGCGGTGCTGGGCTTCATCGCCACAGCCGGGCGCCTGGTTGTCCCGCTGGCCATCCAGCAGACCCTCGACCGCGGACTGCACGCCGGCAGCGACAGCGGGGACCCGGTCGACACCACCTTGATCCGGCTGATGGTGCTGGCCTGCGCGATCGCCGTCACCGTGACCGCCACCAGCGCCTACTTCCTGAATCGCCGGCTCTTCACCGCCACCGAGACCGCGCTGCATGAGATGCGGGTGCGCACCTTCGCCCGGCTGCACGCGCTGTCGATGCTGCACCAGCAGGCGCAGCGCCGCGGCTCGATGGTCTCGCGGGTCACCAGCGACGTCGATCAGCTGTCGATCTTCATGCAGTGGGCCGGGTCGCTGCTGCTGGTCAGCTCCGCGCAGGTGGTCGTCGCCACGATGCTGATGCTGGTGTTCTCCTGGCAGCTGACGCTGGTCGTCTATCTCTGCTTCATCCCGCTGATCCTCATCGGGCGGCGCCTCCAGCGCAGCCTGGCCCCGGCCTACGCCGCCGTCCGGGCGCGGGTCGGGGAGCTGCTCGCCGCTATCGCCGAGACTGTCGTCGGGGCATCGACGGTGCGCTCCTACGGGGCGGGTGGGCGCAGCCGCCGCCGCATCGATGCCGCCGTCGAGAAGCAGTACCGCTCGCAGCTGACCGCCCAGCGCCTCACGGTGCTCGTCTTCACCTCCGGCGAGCTGGTCGCGGCCCTGGCCAATGCCAGCGTCGTGGTGGTCGGCGTGCTGCTCGGAGTCGGCGGCCACCTGACGTCCGGTGAGCTCGTTGCCTTCCTGTTCCTCGTCACCCTGTTCGTCCAGCCGGTCCAGGTCGCCACAGAAGGGCTGACCGAGGCCCAGAACGCCCTGGCCTCCTTCCGTCGGGTGCTCGAGGTGCTCGACCAGCCGATCGATCTGCCGGCGCCGGCGGAATCGGTGCGCCCGTTGCCGGCCGGCGCGCTGTCGGTCGGCGCCCGCGGACTCGCCTTCGCCTACCCCGGCGCCTCCGCCCCGGCGCTGTCCGGCGTCGATGTGCTGATCCCCGCCGGGGCGCAGGTCGCGATCGTGGGGGAGACAGGGTCGGGCAAGACGACCTTCGCCAAGCTCGTGACCCGGCTGATGGACCCGACCGATGGGGTCATCGAGCTCGACGGCGTGGCGCTGCCGGATCTCTCGGCGCCCGACCTCCGGGCCCGGATCGGGATGGTGCCGCAGGACGGGTTCCTCTTCGAGGGGACCGTGGCCGACAACATCCGCTTCGCCCGTCCCTCGCTGTCCGATGAGGAGGTTGTCGCGGCCTTCGTCGATCTCGGCCTCGCCGATTGGATCGGCACGCTGCCGGAGGGGATCGACACCCCGGTCGGGCAGCGGGGGGAGTCCCTCAGCGTGGGCGAGCGGCAGTTGGTGTCGCTGGTCCGGGTCTCGGTATCGGGCCCGGACGTGCTGGTGCTGGACGAGGCCACCTCGGCCGTCGATCCGGCCACCGAGAAGCGCCTGCATCGCGCCCTCGAGCGGATCACCGCCGGCCGCACCACGATCACGATCGCCCACCGGCTCTCCAGCGCCCAGGCCGCCGACCTCGTGCTGGTCTTCGACGCCGGCCGCCTCGCCCAGGTCGGCACCCACCGGGACCTCGCCCGCACCGAGGGCCCGTATGCGCGGCTGTTCGCCTCGTGGATGTCCCAGAACGCCCGCACCGAGGACGCTGTGGGTCACACCGCCGCACTGGGGTAGACACAGTTCGCGCACAGGAAGCGCTCATGTGCCACTCACAGCTGCGTAGCAGGCTGCACACAGCCGAGCGACCAGCAGGCCGGCCCGGATTGACGATGTGCGGAAGGAACAACGCGATGAGCTCAGCACTCGCGACCAAGCGACGGGTCCTCGTGGTCGATGACGAGGAGAACGTCTCCCACCTGGTGTCCTCGGCCCTGCGGTTCGACGGCTTCGAGACCACCACCGCCGACAACGGCAACTCCGCGCTCGCCGCCGTAGCCGAGTACAACCCCGATCTGATCGTGCTCGATGTGATGATGCCCGGCCTCGATGGCTTCCAGGTGCTGCGCCAGCTGCGGGCCGCGGGTTCCGATGTGCCGGTCATCTTCCTTACCGCGCGCGATAGCGCCGCCGACCGCATCGGCGGCCTGCGCTCCGGCGCGGACGACTACGTGGTGAAGCCGTTCAGCGTCGAGGAGCTGCTGGCCCGCGTGCACGCGGTTCTGCGCCGCTCCGCGGTCGAGGAGGCGTCCGAGCACCTGCTGCGCGTGGCGGACCTCGAGCTCGACGAGAGCAGCCACGAGGTCACCCGCGCCGGCGAGGAGATCCACCTCACGGCCACCGAGTTCGAGTTGCTGCGCTACGTCATGCGCAACGAGCGGGTTGTGCTGTCCAAGGCCCAGATCCTGGACCGCGTCTGGAAGTACGACTTCCAGGGCCAGTCCAACATCGTCGAGCTCTACATCGGCTACCTGCGCCGCAAGGTCGACGCCGTCGAGCCCAAGCTGATCCACACCATCCGCGGCGCCGGCTATGTCATCAAGGCGCCCCGCAGCTAAGAGATCAAGGCGCCCGCAGCTGGAACCATCGGCTCACGCGCGCGATGTATTGATAGCTAAGGATAGAACGCTGACTCGATCGACGCCAGGCACGGATGCGCCCCGCGGTACCCCCATCGGGTACCGCGGGGCGCTGCCGCCTGCGCCGCCGGCTCCTATGGCCGGCTTTCCCGCGATGCCGAACCCTGCTACGCCATGGCCGCCTGCCCCCGGGCTTGGCGTCGAGGTTCACGGCGGGTCGCCATCGGGCCGGCGGCGGCCGCAGTGGTGGCCGCGGTCCCTGGCCGGCCGGCTGATCGCCGGCGTCATCAGCCTGGTCGTGGTCGTCGTGCTCGCCTCAGCCACCGTCACCTATGTCGCGGTCCGCACCTACCTGTCCCAGCGTCTGGACCAGCAGGTAGAGAGCACGGCTGCAGCGGCGCTTCGGCAGTTCGCCGATCTGCGGGACGAGACCGCCTCGAGCCCGGCCTTCGAGACGCCCCAGCAGGTCTGGCTCGAGGTCCTCGATCTCACCGGCGATCCCCAGCTGACCGACAACCAGCGCGCGAGGGTCTCGGCGAAGGAGCTGCAGCTCACCGGCGCGGAGGTGAGCTACCTGCTCGGCGAGCCGAACACCCTGCGCACGGTCGTGACCCTCGACCAGCGGACATTGCGCGTGGTGGCCCTGCCGCGGGTATTCCAGCAATTGGACGCCGGCGGCACCTCCATCGGCAGCTTCCCCGGGATCCTCGTCGTCGGCCTGTCGACCTCCGACCTCAAGGCGACCCTGGATCATCTGCTGCTGCTCGAGGTGCTGATCGCCGGCGGTGTTGTCCTGCTTGCCTCCGGGCTCACCACCCTTGGCGTCCGCACTGGCCTGCGCCCCCTGTATCGGGTGACGCGGACGGCACGCGCGGTGGCGGCGGAGCTGTCGCCCGAAGGCGCCGGGCTCGATCGGCGCGTCCCGCCGGGCGACCCGGAGTCCGAGGTCGGCCAGCTGGCCGAGTCGCTGAACACCCTGCTCTCCGCGGTCGAGGTGCAGTTCGCCGAGCGCCGAGCGAGTGAGGACCGGATGCGGCAATTCCTGGCCGACGCCTCCCATGAGCTGCGCACCCCGCTGACATCCATCCGCGGCTACGCCGAGCTGGCCCGGCTGCAGCGCCGAATGGCCGGTGCGTCCAGTGCCGCGGATGCCGCGGCCGGTGCCGAGCTCCCGGCGGCGGCCGGCGACGATGACGTGCTGGGGCGGATCGAGGCCGAGGGCGTGCGGATGTCCCGGCTGGTCGAGGATCTGCTGACCCTGGCCCGCCACGATCGCGGCGTCCAGGTCGAGTACCAGCCCGTCGACGCCGCGGATCTGGTCGACGAGGTCATCTTCGGGGCCCGCGCCGCGCATCCCGGGCGCCCGATCGCCGCCGAGGTCGACTCGTTCACGCTGCTGGCCGATCGGGACCAGTTGGTGCGGGTCCTGCGCAATCTCGTCACCAACGCCGCCGTCCACACCATGATCGGCGGCCCGATCCGCGTCGTCGCCCGAGTCGTCGGGCCCGACGCCGTCTTCCAGGTCATCGATAGCGGGCCCGGCCTCCCCCCCGACCAGGCCGCGCATGTCTTCGAGCGCTTCTGGCGGGCCGACAAGGCGCGGGTGCGCGCGAGCGGCGGGACCGGGCTGGGCCTGGCGATCGTGGCCTCGCTGGTGCATGCCCACGGCGGCACCGTCCGCTTCGACAGCTCGCCCGCGCTGGGCAGCACAGTGACTGTGACAATTCCGCTGGAGCCCCCGGGCGCGTGGGACCTCGACAGCGACGCCGATAGCGAGATGGACACCGCGTAACCCTCGCGCGGGCGCCGACGGATTCGGACAGAATGGGGCTCATGTCCTCGAGTGCGCCCAAAACCCCGAATATGCCGGCCCGCACGCCCTCGGCCCTCGACCCGGCAATCGCCGCCCGGCTCGCCCGCAATGAGCAGGGCCTCGTCGCGGCCGTCGCCCAGCAGCACGACACCGGCGAGGTGCTGATGCTGGCGTGGATGGACGACGAGGCGCTGCACCGCACGCTGACCACGGGCCGGGCGACCTACTGGTCGAGATCG
This sequence comes from Pseudonocardiales bacterium, assembly GCA_025966155.1. Classification (GTDB taxonomy): domain Bacteria; phylum Actinomycetota; class Actinomycetes; order Mycobacteriales; family Jatrophihabitantaceae; genus RYN-150. The sequence continues at coordinate 6,077 of JAOPVO010000072.1, read as the reverse complement.
CGGCAGGAGTACTGGGTGAAGGGCGATACCTCGGGCCACGTGCAGCACGTGCACGCAGTCTCCGTGGACTGCGACGGGGACGTCGTGCTGGTGCAGGTCGACCAGGTCGGGGCGGCCTGCCACACCGGAACGCGCACCTGCTTCGAGGGCCGGGGGCTCGCGCTGAGCGCGCTTGGGGGTCGGTCGTCCGTGTCCGCGTCGTCCGTGTCCGCAGCATCGTCCGTGTCCGCTGGATCTGCTGGGGGAGCGGCATGACCGCCACCGTCGCCGCCGGCCCGATGGACCCGACCGCCCAGGTCGAGCCGAACCTCGCGGGGCTGGCGCTGCTGGCCAAGACGCACCGCCTCGTGCCGATCACCCGGACGATCTTCGCCGACGCCGAGACCCCGGTCGGGGTCTACCGAAAGCTCGCCGCCGGGCGCCCCGGCACCTTCCTGCTCGAATCCGCCGAGCCCGGGCGGTCGTTCTCCCGCTGGTCGTTCGTCGGCGTGCACGCCAGCGCGACGCTCCGCGAGGTCGACGGCCACGCGCAGTGGACCGGCGAGCCGCCGTCCGGCGTCCCGCTCGAGGGCGACCCGCTGGCGGTGCTGGGCGAGGCGTGGCGCGTGCTCCAGGGCCCGCGCCTGCCGCATCTGCCCACGCTCACCGGCGGCCTGGTCGGGTACCTCGGCTACGACGCCGTGCGCAGCATCGAGAAGCTTCCTGAGCTGGCTATTGACGAGCTGCGCATACCGCAGCTCGAGATGATGCTTGTCACCGATCTCGCGGCGGTGGACCATCACCAGTGCACGGTCACACTGATCGCGAACGCGATAGTCGACGACCAGATGGACCAGGCGCAGCTGGCAGCGGCCCATGCTGACGCGGTGCGCCGCCTCGATGCGATGGCCCGCGACCTCGACGCCCCGGCCCCGTCGACGGCGGCGACCCTGACCCCGGCCCCGGCGCTGATCGGGGAGTCCCGAACGCCGCGCGATGCGTACCTCGCGTCGGTCGAGCAGGCGCTGGAGGCGATCCGCGCGGGCGAGGTCTTCCAGATCCAGGTCAGCCAGCGGCTGCAGGCGCAGACCGACGCCGATCCGTTCGACGTCTATCGGGTGCTGCGCACGCTCAACCCGTCGCCGTACATGTACTACCTGCGGATGGACGGCTTCGACATCGTCGGCTGCAGCCCCGAGGCGCTGGTGACGGTGCGGGGCACCGAGGCGGTGCTGCACCCGATCGCCGGCACCCGCCGCCGCGGCGACACCCCGGAGAAGGACGCTGCGCTGGCCGCCGAGCTCGTCAGCGACCCGAAGGAGCAGGCCGAGCACGTCATGCTCGTGGACCTGGCCCGGAACGACCTCGGCCGGGTCTGCGCGCCGGGCTCCGTCCGCGTCGTGGAGTTCGGCGTCGTCGAGCGGTACAGCCACGTCTGGCACATCGTGTCGACGGTGACGGGCCAAGTGGCCGAGGGCAAGGACGCGTTCGATGTGCTGCGCGCGACCTTCCCGGCCGGCACGCTGACCGGCGCCCCGAAGGTCCGGGCCATGGAGCTGATCGAGCAGTTCGAGCCGGTCCGGCGCGGGATCTACGGCGGCTCGGTGGGCTATCTGGACGCGGCCGGCGACCTCGACATGGCCATTGCGATCCGCACCGCGATCATGCGCGACGGCATCGCCTACGTGCAGGCCGCCGGCGGGGTGGTGGCCGACAGCCTGCCCCACCGCGAGGAGATGGAGAGCCGCAATAAGGCCCGCGCCGTTCTCCAGGCCCTGGCCACCGCCGAGACGCTGCGCCCGCTGGCCGAGGGGCTGACCGATGGGTGGACGGGTTCGGCTGCCGATCGCCGGCTCGGCGGGCGGCCGGAGTGAGCAATGGCCGCCCGGCTGACCCCGACGCCCGCCCGGCTGATCCCGATGCCCGCCCGGGCGGCGCACAGTCGGATGCCGCAAGGCCCACCGGTGCGAGCCGTACTGGCGCGAGCCCTGCCGATGCGAGCCGTGCCGATGCGAGCCGTGCTGCCCCGAGCCTCAAAGCCACGCGGCGCGAGCGCGGGGCGGCCTGCGGCGCGCTGATTCTGGCTGCGGGCGCGCTGCTCGGCGCGCTGACCCAGCCCTGGGCGGAGGTCGCCGTGGCCCGCGGCGCGCCGCTGCCGGACCTGCTCGAGACGATCGGCGGCCGCACGGTGGCGCCCGCGCTGGGGGGCGCTGCCCTGGTGGCCCTTGCCGGCGCGGTCGCCGTCCTGGCCACTGCGGGCTGGGCCCGCCGGGTGGTCGGGGCGCTCCTGGCCATCACGGGCTTGGCCGCTGCGTTCGCCGCGGCGCGGTTGATCGCCGGCCCCACCGACGGACGGGCCCGCGAGCTGATCGCCGACCGGACGTCCGGCGTGGGTATCGGTGGCGACTTCGCCGTGGACGTGTCGGCCCATACGGCATGGCCGGTCGCCGCCGCCGCGCTCGGCCTGGTGATCGCGCTGGCTGGGCTGATGGTGGCCGTGCGGGGACCGGGCTGGTCGGCAATGTCCGCCCGCTACGAAGCGCCCGCAGGCGGCGGCGCGGCGCCGGCGCAGCCGGCCGAGTCGGGACCGCAGTCCGATTTGGCCCTCTGGACTGCCCTTGATCGCGGCGACGATCCCACGCGAAGCGCACCCGGCGGGCGCTGAACCGCCGACCCGCTGGCGAACAGGCCACTCAGCGTCGTTTAGCATCGGTTGACCGAGCAGTTGTCGAAGCGAGGAGCCGAACATCGTGAATGTCCTCGACGACATCATTGCCGGGGTTATGGCGGACGTCGCCGAACGCGAATCCGCCAAGCCGCTGGACATCGTCCGCATCGAGGCCGAGGCTGCGCGCCCGCCGATCGACGCCCTCGCCGCGCTGCGCGCCCCGGGTGTCGCGGTTATCGCCGAGGTCAAGCGGGCCAGCCCGTCCCGGGGCGCGCTGGCCGAGATCCCGGATCCGGCCGCGCTGGCCGTGGAGTACCAGGCCGGCGGGGCTCGCATGATCAGCGTCCTGACCGAGCAGCGCCGCTTCGGCGGATCGCTGGCCGACCTCGACGCCGTGCGGGCCGCGGTGACGATCCCGGTACTGCGCAAGGACTTCGTCGTCACCTCCTACCAAATCCATGAAGCCCGCGCGCATGGCGCGGACTGCGTGCTGCTGATCGTCGCCGCGCTGGAGCAGAACGCCCTGGTGGGGCTCCGCGAGCGCATCGAGTCCCTTGGGATGACCGCGCTGGTCGAGGTCCACACCGAGGCCGAGGCCGATCGCGCCCTCGAGGCAGGGGCGCGGGTCATCGGCGTCAACGCCCGCGACCTGAAGACCCTCGCCGTCGACCGCGCGGTGTTCGAGCGGATCGCGCCCGGCCTGCCCAACTCTGTGGTCAAGATCGCCGAGTCCGGGGTCCGCGGGGCCCGCGACCTGATCGAGTACGCAGCCGCCGGCGCCGATGGCGTCCTGGTCGGGGAGGGCCTGGTCACCGCGGCCAGCCCGCGCCAGGCCGTCGCCGAGCTGGTCATGGCCGGATCGCACCCGTCCACGCCCCGCACAACCCGCTGACGCAGACCCGGACAGCCAGCCCCGAACACGGTTGCGGTCAGCGGATAAGGTCGAGCAATGAGCAGCCCCCGGCGTCGATGGCAGAGCTGATCAGCTCCTTCACGCCTCCGTCCGTCGACTCCGAAAGTTGCCTCGCGCCATGACCTCGACTGCCTCTGCCGCACCTGCCTCTGCCGCACCTGAGTCCCCTTTCGTCTCCGAGCCCGATGCCACCGGCCACTTCGGGGAGTTCGGGGGCCGCTTCGTCCCCGAGGCCCTCGTCGCCGCGCTGGACCAGCTGACCGACGCATTCCATTCGGCGCAAGCCGACCCGGCTTTCCGCACGCGCCTGTCGGACCTGCTGCGCGACTACGCCGGCCGCCCGTCGATCCTCACCGAGGCGCAGCGGTTCTCCGAGCACTGCGGCGGCGCGCGGATCCTGCTCAAGCGCGAGGACCTCAACCACACGGGCTCCCACAAGATCAACAACGTCCTGGGCCAGGCGCTGCTGGTGCAGCGGATGGGCAAGACCCGCATCATCGCCGAGACCGGCGCGGGCCAGCACGGCGTGGCCTCGGCCACCGCCGCGGCCCTGCTCGGGCTGGAGTGCGTGGTCTACATGGGGGAGGAGGACACCCAGCGCCAGGCCCTCAATGTCGCGCGGATGAAGCTCCTGGGCGCCGATGTCATCCCGGTCACGACCGGGTCGCGCACGCTCAAGGACGCGATCAACGAGGCCTTCCGCGACTGGGTCACGAATGTCGACAGCACCCACTACCTGCTCGGCACGGCCGCCGGCCCGCACCCCTTCCCGCTGATGGTCCGCGAATTCCACCGCGTCATCGGCGTCGAGGCCCGGGCCCAGATGATCGAGCGCACCGGCCGGCTGCCCGATGCCGTCGCCGCCTGCGTGGGCGGGGGCTCGAATGCCATCGGCATCTTCACCGCCTTCGTCGGCGATCCAGGTGTCCAGCTCCTGGGCCTCGAGGCCGGCGGCGATGGCCTGGAGACCGGCCGGCACGCCTCGACGATCACCGGGGGCTCGCTGGGCGTGCTGCACGGCGCCCGTTCCATGCTCCTGCAGGACGAGAACGGGCAGACCATCGAATCGCACTCGATCTCCGCCGGCCTGGATTACCCGGGCATCGGCCCGGAGCACGCCTACCTGGCGCAGACCGGCCGGGCCAGCTACCGCTCGATCACCGACGCGCAGGCCATGACGGCCTTCGCGCTGCTGTGCCGGACGGAGGGCATCATCCCGGCCATCGAGTCAGCGCACGCCCTGGCCGGGGCGATGGAACTGGGCAAGGAGCTGGGTCCCGACGCCTCGATCCTCGTGTGCCTGTCCGGGCGCGGGGACAAGGACGTCGATACCGCGGCCGCCTACTTCGGGATGCCGACCGCATGAGCGCCCTCACCGAGGCCCTCGATGCGGCCAAGGCCGACGGGCGCGCGGCGCTGATCGGCTACCTCCCAGTCGGCTTCCCCGACGTCGAGGGCTCGATCCGGGCCATGGTCGCGATGGTCGAGGGCGGCGTCGACATCGTCGAGGTCGGCCTGCCGTACAGCGATCCCGGCATGGACGGCCCGGTCATCCAGCGCGCCGTCGAGCCGGCCGTCCGCGCCGGCGTCGGGCCGCGCGATGCGCTGCTGGCGGCCAAGGCCGTGGCCAACACCGGCGCCGCGGCGGTGATCATGTCCTACTGGAACCCGATCGAGCACTATGGCGTCGACCGGTTCGCCCGGGACCTCGCCGCGGTCGGCGGGGCCGGCGTCATCACCCCCGACCTCATCCCCGACGAGGCCGCCGCCTGGTTCGCCGCGACCGATGCCGCCGACCTCGACCGGGTGTTCCTGGTCGCTCCGTCCTCCACCGATGCCCGCATCATCTCCACCGTCGAGGCCTGCCGCGGATTCGTCTATGCCGCCTCGACCATGGGCGTCACCGGCACCCGCGACAACGTCGGTACCGCGGCGGCCGATCTGGTCGCCCGGGTGCGCGCGCTGACCCCCGACGCCGTCGTATGCGTGGGCCTCGGGGTCTCCAACGGCGACCAGGCGGCGGAGATCGCGGCGTACGCCGATGGCGTGATCGTCGGCTCGGCTTTCGTGCGCTGCCTGCTCGACGCGCCCACCCCGGCCGAGGGCATCACCGCCGTCCGCCGCCTGGCCCGCGAGCTGGCCGGCGGCGTCCGCCGCCGCGCGTCTGTCTAAGGCAGCGTCTGTCAAAGGCAGCGCGTACCTCTTCGGCCGAATGTGTGGCGCACCGAGCCGGCCTGACCGGTTCGGCGTGCCACATGTTCGCTCAGCTGGGCCCAGTACGGTGACGCCCATGTCCGCTGGCAACCTGGTCGCTCCCGTGCTGGCGTCCATCCCGAGCCCGACCCAGAGCGTGTGGCATCTGGGCCCGCTGCCGATCCGGGCGTACGCCCTGTGCATCGTGCTGGGGATCCTCGTCGCGATCCTCATCACCGAGCGGCGCTGGAAGGCCCGCGGCGGGCAGGACGACCAGATCGGCGATATCGCCGCGTGGGGCGTCATCTTCGGCATCATCGGCGG
>JAOPVO010000068.1 GCA_025966155.1 Pseudonocardiales bacterium | reverse complement strand
TTGGATGGGCGCGGCAATCGCCGCCGCCGCGCCGCGCACCCATAGCGCGGCGAGCACCAGCCAGAGGCTGCCGAGCAGGGCGATGCCGACGATGCCGGCGACCTGGAGGAGCACCAGGATCGCCACGAGGCGGCTGGGATGCAGCGCCTGAACCCGCTCGGGGGCCACCCGGCTCACCGTCAGCGACGCCGCGAGCGCGATCGCCGTGCCGACGAGGCTGATCAGCGCGAACAGCGCAACTGGGCCGGTCTGGCCGAGCAGGCCCGGTGCGTCGAAGTCCTCGACCACCCGCACCGTCCAGAGCCGATCCACTGCCTCGCTCGACAAGCCGACCAGCAGCCCGATGACCAGGAAGGCCCGGACCACCGGCCGACGGCGGGCGACGGCGAGCCCGGCCGACAGCGACCGGCCCATCTGGGCGAAGGTCTCGCGCTCGCCCCTGGGGGTCGGCACGAAGCCGGTCTCGCGCATCAGCGGCGCGAGGACCAGCGCGAGCACGACGAACCCGGCGCCGGATGCGATCAGCGGGACCTGGATGTCGACTAAGCCCAATCCCCCGGCGGCGACGATCCCGGCGAAGGTGGCCCCCAGTCGCAGCTGCTGCGCCCGGGTCAGCACCCGGGCCAGCTGGTCCACGCCGATCTCGTCGGCCAGCCAGGCCTGATCCGCGCCGGAGGTGAAGGTGTAGCCGATCCCCCAGATCACCTGCGCGATCAGCATTGCCGCAAAGCTCGAGCCCACGCCCTGCACGAGGAAGCCGACGCCGACCAGCACGAGGCCGATCAGCACCGATAGCCGCCGGCTGACCAGGTCGGCGACCAGCCCGGTCGGGATCTCGAAGAGGAACACCGACGCCTCGAGCACCGATCCGACCATCACCATCTGCAGCGGGCTCAGCCCGACATCGGTGGCCATGTAGAGGACATTCAGCGTTGCGGTCAGCCAGAAGCACAGGCCGAAGCCGACGGCGTAGACGTAGTAGACGTGCTCGGCCGGCATCGCCCGGCCGGGTACGGGCATTGCATCGACAGGCGACATGCGCCGCTCCTGGGGGCACAGACGGTACCCGCGGCGCGGCGGTGCGCGGCGGGCTCGTTCCGGAGTGACGGCGCGAGGCGCGTCAGGAGCAAGCGGTCATAGCCGGCGATGCTAACGCCGAACGGCCCCGGCCGCACGGACGATATCGATGTCCGAGCATCCAGGGCCGCTGAGTCGTTGGGACTAGCACGTGAACGCAGCCGGGCCCGAGCGCGTGATGCGCTCGGGCCCGGCTGCTTAGCTGACGATCCGGTGATTACCGGTAGTCGGTGTACCCGTAGTCGTCCAGCGGGACCGCCGTGCCGCCACTCTGGCCGAAGCCGAAGTAGTCGGACTCGTCGTAACCGGCCATCGAGAATGCCGCTGCGCGGGCCTCCTCGGTCGGCTGCACATCCACGTTGCGGTAGCGGGCGATGCCCGTGCCGGCAGGGATGAGCTTGCCGATGATGACGTTCTCCTTGAGCCCGACCAGCGAGTCGCTCTTGGCCTGGATCGCGGCATCGGTGAGGACGCGGGTCGTCTCCTGGAAGGAGGCGGCCGACAGCCACGACTCAGTCGCGAGCGACGCCTTGGTGATGCCCATGAGCACCGGACGGCCAGCGGCCGGCTCGTTGCCCTCGGCTACCACGCGACGGTTGGCCGCCTCGAAGACCGCCCGCTCGATGAGCGCACCGGGCAGGAAGTCCGTGGCGCCGGACTCGATGACCGTGACGCGCTTGAGCATCTGGCGGACGATGACCTCGATGTGCTTGTCGTGGATCGCGACACCCTGGCTGCGGTAGACCTCCTGGACCTCGCGGACGAGGTGCAGCTGCACCTCGCGCGGGCCCATGATGCGCAGCACGTCGTGCGGGTTGACCGCACCGGCGATGAGCTGCTGGCCGACGATGACCGTGTCGCCCTCGGCCACGCGCAGGCGCGACCGACGGCTGACCGGGTACTCGATCTCCTCGCTGCCGTCATCCGGGATGACCACGATGCGCCGGCCGCCGCCAGCCTTGAGGCTGACACCGACCTCGCCCTCGTCGATCCGGATGCGCCCGTTCGCCTCGCTGATCGGGGCCACGCCCTTGGGGACGCGCGCCTCGAACAGCTCAGCCACACGGGGCAGGCCGTGGGTGATGTCGTCGCCGGCGATGCCACCGGTGTGGAAGGTGCGCATCGTCAGCTGCGTGCCGGGCTCGCCGATGGACTGGGCGGCGACGATGCCGACGGCCTCGCCGACGTCCACGAGCTTGCCCGTGGCCAGCGACCGGCCGTAGCAGGTCGCGCAGGTGCCGGTAGCCGACTCGCAGGTCAGCACGCAGCGCACCCGAACCTCGGTGACGCCCTTCGCGACGAGCTCGTCGATCAGGATGTCGCCGATCTCCGAGCCGGTCGGCGCGAGGACCTTCCCGCCGGAGACGACGTCCTCGGACAGGACCCGCGCGTAGACCGAGGTCTCGGCGTGGGCGTCCTTGATGAGCACGCCATCGGGGCCGGCGGTGGCGATCGGGACGATGACGCCGCGATCTGTGCCGCAGTCCTCCTCACGGACGATGACGTCCTGCGATACGTCCACCAGGCGGCGGGTGAGGTACCCGGAGTCGGCGGTGCGAAGCGCGGTGTCGGCCAGGCCCTTTCGGGCGCCGTGGGTGGAGATGAAGAACTCCAGGACCGAGAGGCCCTCGACGAAGTTCGACTTGATGGGCCGCGGGATGATCTCGCCCTTGGGGTTGGCGACCAGGCCCTTCATGCCGGCGATCTGGCGCATCTGCATCATATTTCCGCGGGCGCCGGAGTTCACCATGATGTAGACGGTGTTGGTCTTCGGGAAGTTGGCCTCCATCTCCTTGGCCACCTCCGCCGTTGCCTTCGTCCAGATCTCGACGAGCTCCTGACGACGCTCGTCGCCGGTGATGACGCCGCGGAGGTACTGCTTCTCGACCTTCTCGGCATCCTGCTCGTAGTGGTCCAGGATCGCGGCCTTGCCCGCAGGCGTGACGACGTCCTCGATCGCGATCGTGATCCCGGCCCGGGTCGCCCAGTGGAACCCGGCGGCCTTGAGCTGGTCCAGCGTCGCCGCGACCTGCACCTTGACGTACCGCTCCGCCAGGTCGTTGACGATCTGGCCGAGCTCCTTCTTGGTCACCAGGTAGTTGATGAACCGGTAGTCCGCCGGGAGCAGCTCGTTGAACAGGCAGCGGCCCAGGGTGGTCTCGATGCGCAGCGGCTCGCCGGGCACCCAGCCCTCGGGGGCAACCCACGGGGCGGCCAGGCCGTTGTCGACGGAGGTGACCCCGTCGACCCGGATCAGCACGCGGTCCTGGAGGTAGACCGACCCGCGGTCGAACGCCATCCGCGCCTCGGCGGGCGAGGAGAAGATGGGGATGTCCGACGGGGCCTTGCCCGTGACGAGGTCGTCGCGCTCCACCGTGAGGTGGTAGATGCCGAGGATCATGTCCTGGGTCGGCATCGTGACCGGGCGGCCGTCAGCGGGCTTCAGGATGTTGTTCGTCGACAGCATGAGCACGCGGGCCTCGGCCTGGGCCTCGGCCGACAGCGGAAGGTGCACCGCCATCTGGTCCCCGTCGAAGTCGGCGTTGAACGCCGTGCAGACGAGCGGGTGGATCTGGATGGCCTTGCCCTCGACCAGCTGGGGCTCGAAGGCCTGGATGCCCAGACGGTGAAGCGTGGGCGCGCGGTTCAGCAGAACCGGGTGCTCGGAGATGACCTCCTCCAGCACATCCCAGACGACGGGGCGCGCGCGCTCGACCATCCGCTTGGCGGACTTGATGTTCTGCGCGTGGGAGAGGTCGACCAGCCGCTTCATGACGAAGGGCTTGAAGAGCTCCAGGGCCATCTGCTTGGGCAGGCCGCACTGGTGCAGCTTGAGCTGCGGGCCGACGACGATGACCGAACGGCCGGAGTAGTCGACGCGCTTGCCCAGCAGGTTCTGGCGGAACCGGCCCTGCTTGCCCTTGAGGAGGTCCGACAGCGACTTGAGCGGGCGGTTGCCCGGGCCAGTCACCGGCCGGCCGCGACGGCCGTTATCGAACAGCGCGTCGACGGACTCCTGCAGCATCCGCTTCTCGTTGCTGACGATGATCTCGGGCGCGCCGAGGTCGATCAGCCGCTTGAGGCGGTTGTTGCGGTTGATGACCCGGCGGTACAGGTCGTTGAGGTCCGACGTGGCGAACCGGCCGCCGTCCAGCTGCACCATGGGGCGCAGGTCCGGGGGGATGACCGGGACGCAGTCCAGGACCATGCCCATCGGGGAGTTGTCGGTGGCAAGGAATGCCGCGACGACCTTGAGCCGCTTGAGCGCGCGGAGCTTCTTCTGGCCCTTGCCGCTGCGGATGGTCTCGCGCAGCGAGTCGGACTCGGCCTGGAGGTCGAAATCGCGCAGCAGGGTCTGGAGGGACTCCGCGCCCATGCCGCCGACGAAGTACTCGCCGAAGCGGTCGCGCAGCTCGCGGTAGAGCATCTCGTCGGAGATGAGCTGCTTGACGTCGAGCTTGCGGAATGTGTCCATCACCTCGGTGAGGCGATCGATCTCGCGCTGCGCACGGTCGCGGATCTGGCGCATCTCACGCTCGCCGCCCTCGCGGACCTTGCGACGGACATCGCTCTTCGCGCCCTCGGCCTCGAGCTCGGCCAGGTCGGCCTCGAGCTTCTTGGCGCGGGTGTCGACGTCGCCGTCGCGCCGCTTCTCCAGGGTGCCCTTCTCGGCGCTGACCTCGGCCTCGAGGGTGGGCATGTCGCGGTGGCGGGCCTCGGCGTCAACCGAGGTGATCAGGTACGCCGCGAAGTAGATGATCTTCTCGAGGTCCTTGGGGGCCAGGTCCAGGAGGTAGCCCAGCCGGGACGGGACGCCCTTGAAGTACCAGATGTGCGTAACGGGCGCGGCCAGCTCGATGTGGCCCATCCGCTCGCGACGCACCTTGGCGCGGGTGACCTCGACGCCGCAGCGCTCGCAGATGATGCCCTTGAAGCGGACGCGCTTGTACTTGCCGCAGTAGCACTCCCAGTCCCGGGTCGGACCGAAGATCTTCTCGCAGAAGAGCCCGTCCTTCTCCGGCTTGAGCGTGCGGTAGTTGATGGTCTCGGGCTTCTTGACCTCGCCGTGGGACCACTGGCGGATGTGGTCGGCGTTGGCCAGACCGATGCGCAGCTCGTCGAAGACGTTGACGTCGAGCAAGAGATTGCCTTCTCTCTGGTGTTTCAGGCACTGCTGGTGAACGGGGGTATCAGAGCCGCCCGGCCGCCGCGATCAGCGGCGGCCGGGCGTCCCTGAATCAGACCTCTTCGACGCTGCTCGGCTCGCGCCGGGACAAGTCGATGCCGAGCTCCTCGGCGGCGCGGAACACGTCGTCGTCGGTGTCGCGCATCTCCACGGCGAAGCCGTCGCTGGACAGCACCTCGACGTTCAGGCACAGCGACTGAAGTTCCTTCAGCAGCACCTTGAACGACTCCGGGATGCCGGGCTCGGGGATGTTCTCGCCCTTGACGATGGCCTCGTAGACCTTGACGCGACCGAGGATGTCGTCGGACTTGATGGTCAGCAGTTCCTGCAGCGCGTATGCCGCGCCGTAGGCCTGCATGGCCCAGCACTCCATCTCGCCGAACCGCTGGCCGCCGAACTGGGCCTTACCGCCCAGGGGCTGCTGCGTGATCATCGAGTACGGCCCGGTCGAGCGAGCGTGGATCTTGTCGTCGACCAGGTGGAGGAGCTTCAGGATGTAGATGTAGCCGACGCTGACGGGCTTCGGGAACGGCTCCCCGGAGCGGCCGTCCAGCAGGTTGGCCTTCCCGGATGCGCCGATCAGGCGGACGCCGTCGCGGGTCTTCAGGGTGGAGTCGAGCAGACCCGCGATCTCGGTCTCCCGCGCTCCGTCGAAGACCGGGGTCGCGACGTTGTTGCCCGGCGTGGAGGAACGGGCCTCCTCGGAGAGGTTCTTGGCCCACTCCGGCTCGCCGTCGATGTCCCAGCCGGTCTTGGCGACCCACCCGAGGTGGGTCTCCAGAACCTGGCCGACGTTCATCCGGCTGGGCACGCCCAGCGGGTTGAGCACGATGTCGACCGGGGTGCCGTCCTCGAGGAACGGCATGTCCTCCGGCGGCAGGATCTTGGCGATGACGCCCTTGTTGCCGTGCCGGCCGGCGAGCTTGTCGCCGTTCTGGATCTTGCGCTTCTGGGCGATGTAGACCCGGACCAGCTCATTGACGCCGGGGGGCAGCTCGTCGCCGTCCTCGCGGGAGAACACCCGGACGCCGATGACCTTGCCGTCGCCGCCGTGGCTGACCTTGAGGGACGTGTCGCGAACCTCGCGGGCCTTCTCGCCGAAGATCGCGCGCAGGAGGCGCTCCTCGGGGGTCAGCTCGGTCTCGCCCTTCGGCGTCACCTTGCCGACCAGGACATCGCCGGTGACGACGTCCGCGCCGATCCGGATGATCCCGCGGTCGTCGAGGTCCGCGAGGACCTCCTCGGCCACATTCGGGATATCCCGGGTGATCTCCTCGGCGCCGAGCTTGGTGTCGCGAGCGTCGACCTCGTGCTCGTCGATGTGGATCGACGTGAGCACGTCGTCCTGCACCAGGCGCTGGTTGAGGATGATCGCGTCCTCGTAGTTGTGGCCCTCCCAGGGCATGAAGGCGACGAGCAGGTTCTTGCCCAGCGCCATCTCCCCGTTGTCGGTGGAGGGGCCATCGGCGAGCAGCTGGCCGACCTCGACCCGCTGGCCCTCGTCGACAACCGGCTTCTGGTTGTAGCTCGTGCCCTGGTTGGAGCGCGCGAACTTGGCCATCCGGTACGTCTGGCGGGTGCCGTCGTCGGCCATCACGGTGATGTAGTCGGCCGAGAGCTCCTCGACCACGCCGGCCTTATCGGCCACAACAACGTCGGCGGCGTCGATAGCCGCGCGAAGCTCCATGCCGGTGCCGACCAGCGGGGACTCGCTGCGCAGCAGCGGCACCGCCTGCCGCTGCATGTTCGCGCCCATCAGGGCGCGGTTGGCGTCGTCGTGCTCCAGGAACGGGATCATCGCGGTCGCGACCGAGACCATCTGGCGCGGCGAGACATCCATGTAGTCGATGTCGGTGCCGCCGACGTAGTCGACCTCGCCGCCCTTGGTGCGGACCAGGACGCGCGCGTCGGTGAACAGCCCGTCGTCATCGATCATGGCGTTGGCCTGGGCGATGACGAAGCGGTCCTCCTCGTCGGCGGTCAGGTACTGGACCTCGTCGGTGACCTTGCCGTCGGTGACCTTGCGGTACGGGGTCTCGATGAACCCGAACGGGTTCACCCGCCCGTAGGACGCCAGCGAGCCGATCAGGCCGATGTTCGGGCCCTCAGGGGTCTCGATCGGGCACATGCGCCCGTAGTGGCTGGGGTGGACGTCACGGACCTCCATGCCGGCCCGGTCGCGGGACAGACCACCCGGGCCAAGCGCGGACAGGCGGCGCTTGTGGGTGAGGCCCGCGAGCGGGTTGGTCTGGTCCATGAACTGGCTCAGCTGCGAGGTCCCGAAGAACTCCTTGATCGAGGCCACCACAGGGCGGATGTTGATCAGGGTCTGCGGCGTGATCGCCTCGACGTCCTGCGTCGTCATGCGCTCGCGCACAACCCGCTCCATGCGGGACAGGCCCACGCGGATCTGGTTCTGAATGAGCTCCCCGACAGTGCGCAGGCGGCGGTTGCCGAAGTGGTCGATGTCGTCGACCTCGTAGCCATCCTCGCCGGCGTGCAGGCGGATCAGGTACTCGATGGACTTGACGATGTCGTCCTCGGTCAGCACACCGCGCACGATCGGCTCGGACAGGCCCAGCTTCTTGTTCGCCTTGTAGCGCCCGACCTTCGCGAGGTCATAGCGCTTGGTGTTGAAGAAGAGGTTGTCCAGCAGAGCGGCAGCGGACTCGCGCGTGGGCGGCTCGCCCGGGCGCAGCTTCCGGTAGATATCCAGCAGCGCCTCGTCCTGGCCGGCGATGTGGTCCTTCTCCAGGGTGGCGAGCAGCGTCTCGGACCATCCGAAGTGCTCGCGGATGCGGTCGCTGTCCCAGCCCAGGGCCTTCAGCAGCACGGTGACCGGCTGGCGGCGCTTGCGGTCGATGCGCACACCGACGGTCGAGCGCTTGTCGATGTCGAACTCGAGCCAGGCGCCGCGGCCGGGGATGACCTTGACGCTGTAGACGTCGACATCCGACGCCTTGTCCAGCGTCCGGTCGAAGTAGATGCCCGGCGAGCGGACCAGCTGGGACACGACGACGCGCTCGGTGCCGTTGATGACGAAGGTGCCCTTGCGGGTCATCATCGGGAAGTCGCCCATGAACACCGTCTGGCTCTTGATCTCGCCAGTGGTGTTGTTGGTGAACTCAGCGGTGACGAACAGCGGCGCCGCGTAGGTCATGTCCTTGTCCTTGCACTCCTCGATAGACGCCTTGACGTCCTCGAAGCGCGGGTTGGAGAAGGAGAGGCTCATCGAGCCGGAGAAATCCTCGATCGGGGAGATCTCGTCGAGAATCTCGGCAAGGCCTCCCTGAAGTCCCTCGGAATCTGCGTTACGGGACTTCCAAGCTTCGTTACCGACCAGCCAGTCGAACGCCGAGGTCTGCAGAGCGAGCAGGTTCGGGACCTCGAGCGGCTCGCGGATTTTTGCGAAGGAAACCCGGGTAGCTGCACCGGGTACGCCCTTCTGATCCGCGCTGGTAGCGGTCTTGCCGGAGCGGGAGACTGCCAAGATGCGTCCTTCCGGGACTTGTGCGGGCCCGCGGCGCGCGCAATGGCATGCGCCCCGAACCCAGCCGTCAGTGCACTGGAACCAAGCGCCGCTCTCCAGCTGGCAACACAAATGGGCACCGGCGAAAGGTGCTCAAGCCTCATAGACCATGACGCCGTGACGGTTCTGTGCGCACACAGGATGACCGCCAGATAGACGATTCTGGTCGTGGGGACAGCAGGAGGGCAGCGCAAAGGAAGAGTCTAACCCTAATAAGGCGCGCCTGTCGAGCCATAGCCCGCTGCGAGCTCGAGCGGGGGCGGTCACCGACCCCGAGATCACTGCCAAGGCGTTCGCGAACAGAGTGCACTCTGGTGCGGACTCAGTCAAGCACCGCGTCGCCAACCTGTGGGCGAGTCGTCAGTGCCAACACGATGTCGGTCGTCCTTCAAGGCCACGACCAGGCGGGTTGGAGATGCCGACGGGGCGGCTGCCGGCAGGATTCCTGTCCGGCAGCCGCCCCGTCAGAGCGTGCTGTACTGCAAGCGGGCTGAGCTACTTGAGGGTCACCGTGGCGCCGGCGCCCTCGAGGGCCGCCTTGGCCTTCTCGGCGTCTTCCTTCTTGACCTTCTCCAGGACGGCCTTCGGTGCGCCGTCGACCAGGTCCTTGGCCTCCTTGAGGCCCAGGCTGGTGAGGGTGCGCACCTCCTTGATGACCTGGATCTTCTTCTCGCCGGCCGACTCGAGGATGACGTCGAACTCGTCCTGCTCGACGACCTCTTCGGCCACCGCGGCGCCGCCGCCGGCAGCTGCCACGGCCACGGGGGCGGCGGCAGTGACGTCGAAGGTGTCCTCGAACTGCTTCACGAACTCCGACAGCTCGAGCAGCGTCATTTCCTTGAACGCGTCGAGCAGCTCGTCGGTGCTGAGCTTCGCCATGTTAGGCGTCCTTTCGTTTGGTGAACCGGCCGTGCAGGTCATAGATGCCCGCGGGTCGGTTGGGATCTCGGGTGAGTACCGGGCGAGTCTGGGCAACCGCCGGCTTACTGCGGTGGTGCTCAGGCCTCGGCGGAGTCGCTGTCCGTGGCCGGCTGGGACTCGGTGCTGGCTGACTCGGTGATGGGTGCATCGTCGGCGGCAAGTGCGCCCGCCTCGTTGCTGGCATCTTCGATGACGGTCTCAGCGACCGGCGCATCGTCGTCGCCAGCGAGTACCGCGGTGTCCTCGGCGGTGGCAGCCTCAGCGGCGTCGACAGCGTCGGCCTCGGGGGAAGCGGCGGCCGGCGCGGGTGCGTCGGCCTCCTTCTTCTCCTCGAGGGCCTTGGCCAGTCGAGCCATCTGGGACAGCGGAGCCTGGAACAGGGCCGCCGCGCGGGACGGAAGCGCCTTGAACGCCCCGGCCAGCATGGACAGCAGAACCTCGCGGGACTCCAGGTCGGCGATCTTGGCGACCTCGGCCGCGGTGATCGACTTGCCGTCGAGCACCCCGCCCTTGATCACCAGCAGCGGGTTGGTCCGCGCGAAATCACGCAGGCCCTTGGCTGCATCGACCGGGTCGCCCTTGACGAACGCGATCGCAGTCGGCCCGGCCAGCAGCGCGTCGTCGATAGAGACCCCGGCAGCGGCCGCCGCGCGCTTGGTGAGCGTGTTCTTCACGACCGCGTAGGTCGTGTCGCGCCCGAGCGCGGTGCGCAGGTCGGTGATCTGCTTGACCGTCAAGCCGCGGTACTCGGTGATGACGGCGGCGTTCGACGTGCTGAAGTGCTCGGTGATCTCGGCAACCGCGCTGATCTTCTCGGCGTTAGGCATGTGCCCTCCTCTCGTGCAGGTCGTGACTGCTGGCACTGCGTTCGACCCGCGAGAGCAACGGCCCTGGAAAACAGGAACGCCCCGGGCGCAGGGCGCACGGGGCGAGACGAGGATCAGCGGCCAACAGGCGCCGCCGGTATCGTGCCGGACCGTCCATCCTGCGCGGGCGCGCACCGGCGAACTTCCGGGGCGCTTCTCTCGCGTGCGCGCACGCGACAACCAGCGGTCTTCGGTTGGAACCTGATGAGCCTACGTGAGCCCACGCGCCAGCGCCAATCGGGCCCGCAAAGCCGAACGGCCCGCGCCCTCGGTCGAGGGGCGGGCCGTTCGGTGGAGCAAGTTTCGGCGACTTAGACGGCGCCGTTGCTGTCTTCCATCAGGTTGCGTGTGCGCAGCGAATCGACCTGGATGCCCGGGCCCATCGTCGTGGAGAAGGTGATCTTCTTGACGTACTTGCCCTTGGATGAGGACGGCTTCGCGCGCATGACCTCGTCGAGGGCCGCGGTGTAGTTCTCGATGAGCTGCTCGGCCTCGAACGACGCCTTGCCGATCACCAGGTGCAGATTGGACTGCTTGTCGACGCGGAACGCGATCTTTCCGCCCTTGATGTCCGCAACGGCCTTCGCGACATCGGGGGTGACGGTGCCGGTCTTCGGGTTCGGCATGAGCCCACGCGGGCCGAGGATGCGGGCGATGCGCCCGACCTTCGCCATCTGGTCCGGCGTCGCGATGGCGGCGTCGAAGTCCAGGAAGCCCGCGGTGATCTCGGCGATGAGGTCGTCGCTGCCGACCTTGTCCGCGCCGGCGGCGAGCGCCTCGGCAGCCTTCTCGCCGGTCGCGAACACGATGACGCGGGCGGTCTTGCCGGTGCCGTGCGGCAGGCTCACCGTTCCGCGGACCATCTGGTCGGCCTTGCGCGGGTCGACGCCGAGGCGCATCGCGACCTCGACGGTGCCGTCGAACTTGGTCGGGGAGGCCTGCTTGGCGAGCTGAACGGCCTCGAGCGGGCTGTAGATGCGCTCGGGATCGATGAGCTCGGCGGCCTTGCGGTAGCCCTTGCTGCGCTGTGCCATGTCAACTTCTCTCTACTGGTGGTGTTGGCGGGCGGCGACGTTCGCCGGCCCTCCCACGGCGTGCTGTGTGGAGCGTGAGGGAACTACTAGCCCTCGACGGTGACGCCCATGGAGCGGGCGGTGCCGGCGATGATCTTGGCGGCCTGGTCGAGGTCGTTGGCGTTGAGGTCTTCCATCTTCGCCGTTGCGATCTCGCGGACCTGGGCCTGGGTGATCTTGGCGACCTTGGTCTTGTGCGGCTCGCCCGAGCCCTTGTCCACACCAGCGGCGGCCAGGATCAGGCGGGCGGCCGGCGGGGTCTTGGTGATGAAGGTGAACGAGCGGTCCTCGTAGACCGAGATCTCGACTGGGACGATCTGCCCACGCTGCGACTCGGTCGCGGCGTTGTACTGCTTGCAGAACTCCATGATGTTGACGCCGTGCTGGCCGAGGGCCGGGCCGACGGGCGGAGCCGGGGTGGCGGCGCCGGCCTTGATCTGGAGCTTGATGACGCCGGCGAGCTTCTTCTTGGGAGGCATGGGTGGGTTCCTGAGGTGATCGGCGCGGAGCTCTTAGAGCTTCGCGACCTGGTTGAAGGACAGCTCGACCGGCGTCTCGCGGCCGAAGATCGACACCAGGACCTTGAGCTTCTGGCTGTCGAGGTTGATCTCGTTGATCGTCGCGGGGAGGGTCGCGAACGGCCCGTCCGTGACGGTGATGGACTCGCCGACCTCGAAGTCGACGGCCTTCTGGGCGACGACGGTCTTCTGCTTCGGCGGGGCGATCATCTTGACGACCTCGTCGAGGGACAGCGGCGAGGGGCGCGAGGTCTGGCCGACGAAGCCGGTCACACCGGGGGTGTTGCGCACGACCGACCA
>JAOPVO010000065.1 GCA_025966155.1 Pseudonocardiales bacterium | reverse complement strand
ACGGCGCAGGCACGGTGGCCGTGCGCCAGGGCCCTTCGGTTGGGCGGTCGGTGCGCGGATCGATGATGTGGTGCGCGATCTGCCCTCCGCGGCGCCAGGTCCGCACCGTGGTGGTCGACGTCGCCAGCCCGCCGCTGAAGAGCACGATCCGCTGCCCGGGACCGCCTTGGCGCTCCGCAACCGCGATCGGCCATCCGACGCGGGTCGGATCCAGCCGGGCGACCTCGGCCGCACCGGCCACGGCCAGATCGCCGCCGATCTCGACCAGCACCCCCGTCCGGTACCGCGTATGCAGCAGGTTGGCCGCCCGGTCCGCGGTGAACGCCTTGGCCGTCGCGCCCACGTCGAGCGCGCAGCCGATCGGCACCGTCAGCAGGCCGGCCTCGCGATCCAGCCGCACGGCCCGCCACGACGCGTCCGGGCCGATCGCGGGATTCGCCGCGCTGGGCGGCCCATCCGCAGCCACCAGCGCGATGTCGCGGTCGTAGCCCGCGTCGATCAGGAACTGACCGATCGTCGGATCGACCGCGCCGTTGGTCGCGGCGGCCGCGTCGAGGGCCGCGTGCACCATCGACGCGAGCGCCCGCGGGATGGGCGTCGGGCGCCCAGCGTGCCGATTGGCCAGCGATAGCGCCGAATCCCGCCGGAAGCGGCTGGCCTCGCGGTCAATACCGGCCATCAGTTCGCGCACATCGGCCTCGGCGGAATCGGCGGCAGTCGGGTCGGCGACGACAACCCGGACCGTGCAGCTCCAGGCGCTGAACACCCGGATCGTCCAGAGCGGCCCGGCCGCAGTGAGCATGCTGATGATCCGTTGCTCCCGCCGACAGGCTTGGAGTCGCTGTCGTCGGCGGACACGCTGCTCTCCGCCGTGGGCGTGGACGTATCCGACTCAGTCGAGCCGGCCGTCGTATCGCTCGAGGACGTGTCGGTGGACGTTGTATCGCTCGACGTCATATAGGAGGACGTCGTGCTGCTCGACGTTGTGTCCTCTAGCGTCGTTGAGGTCGATGCGCCGCCGTCGGTGCCGGCGTCCGCGGACACCTCGTTGGATACGCCGACGAGCAGCGCGGCGATGCCTCCGACGGCCAACGCGCACGTTGCGGCGACGGTGGTGCGGATGCCCGTGAGCACCGATCGCGGGGCTCCGTCGCGCGGTCGCGGCTCGGTTCGCTGGTCATGCCGACGACAGTGCCGCTGCGCCCCTCAGCCCGGCGTCATCGCACCGTCAAATCGACCCTAAGCCCGCATGGGCGGCAGCTCAGCCGGCTGCGGGCGCGTCCTCGAGCTCCTCGTCCTTCCGCAAATGCTGGCCGGTCTTGCGGGCCAGCGGCACCTCGCGGATGAGGAACACCGTGATGAGGCCGATCGCCGCGAGAACGGCACTCAGGAGGAACAGGTGCGCAACCCCGTTGGCGTAGGCCTGCTGCACGATGTCGCGCGCCGGCTGCGCGAGGTCCGCAAGCTCCGGCACCCTGCGGGTATCGACCAGGTCCGCCGGCAGCCCCCGATCGCGCAGATCGGACTCGATCAGGCCGCCGACCCGCGCGGCGAGGATCGCCCCCATGATCGAGACGCCGGCCGACCCGCCCATCATGCGGAAGAACGACACCGTCGACGTCGTGGTGGCCATCTCCGCCGCGGATACCGCGTTCTGCGCGGCCAGAACGAAGTTCTGCTGCAGCGCCCCGACGCCGCTGCCGATGAGCACCAGGCAGACCCCGATGAGGATGAAGCTGGTGCTGATCGTGACGGCGGCCATGCCGATCGTGCCGACGAGCATCGCCAGTGCTCCGAGGATCATCCAGCGCTTGTACTTGCCGGTCCTGGTGATCAGATTGCCCACAACCAGCGACATGACGATCGACCCGATCACGGTGGGGACGTTGAGCAGGCTGGACTCGGTGGTGGTGCGGGCCCGCGCGATCTGCAGGTACTGGCTGAGGAACAGCCCGCAGCCGAACATCGCCACGCCGACCGCGGTGCTGCCGATGATGGTGAGCACCACCGTGCGGTTGCGGAACAGCGAGAGCGGGATCACCGGGTCGGGTGCAGCGCGCTCGGCGAACCACGCGCCTACCAGCAGCGCAATCCCTGCGCCCGCGATGACGAGCGTGTCGATCGAGACCCAGCCGTAGCTGACCCCGGCGAACGACACCCACACGAGCAGCGTCGTCACCCCGGCCCCGATCAGGAACGAGCCGCGGTAGTCGATGGTGATCCGGCGCCCCGTGATCGGCCGGGCCGGCAGGTGGAGCGTGCGCTGCAGCACCGTGAGGGCCAGCGCTGCAACGGGCACGCCGATATAGAAGTTCCAGCGCCAGCCCAGCGGCGAGTCCGTGATCAGCCCGCCGACCAGCGGCCCGGCCAGGGTCGCCGTCGACTGCGCGGCGCCAAGCATCCCTATGTATTTCCCGCGATCGCGGGCCGAGCAGAGGTCGGACAGGACGATGACGCAGAGGGTGAACACGCCTCCGACGCCGATGCCCTGGATGACCCGGAAGCCGATCAGCATCGAGGTGTTGGTCGACAGGCCCGCCAGTGCCGACCCGAGCGTGAAGGTGAGGATCGCGGCCTGCAAGAGGAGCTTCCGGCTGAAGATGTCGGCGAATTTGCCCCACATCGGCGTCACGACGGTCGCGGCCAGGATCGTGATGCTGAAGACCCAGCTGTAGGCGGTCTGGGATCCCTTCAGATCGCCCACGATCCGGGGCAGGGACGACGCGACGCCGGTGCTCGAGAATCCGACCACCGACGTCGCCAGCAGGACGCCCCACACCACGCTCATTGGCGGGGGCGGCGCGGCGTCCTGTTCATCGGGCGGTGTCGCATCAACGGTATCGAGCGCGGTGCCGACGTCGCTGCCGGTTTCCGCCGAGTCTCTAGGCACGATGCTGCAGGTAACCGGCCGGACATTTCGCGAGCGGGTCGACAGGGTCTCGCCGCCGTTGCGCTCTCGCGCAGAGGGTCCGAGGCGAGCAGCCCGGCCGTTGTGATCCCCATTGCGCTGCTGCGGATCCGTCCCTGAGAACGCGTTCGGAACGCCAGCGGAACTTCGTGGACCATGAGTCGACCCAGTGACCACCGCGATTGATGATGCCCCGGAAGCGGCGCGCCAGGCCGGCGCGAGCAGCAGACGTCCTCACGCAGCGCCCGTGATCAACTGCGCACGAGCATCCCCCTCGGCCTCCATCCCGCCAGCATGGGTGGGGCAGACGATCGGCGGGCGGATCGAGAACCATCTGGGTGCGCGCACTACCGGGGCGACCGCGTGACCATCGACGCATCGGCGACCCACGATGCTGGATAGCGTGCTACGCGTTCCGGGCGGCGGTCCGATCGGTCGCGCCGAGCGTCGTCTGCGCGTCGCCGCAGGCCGCCTGCGGGAGCCGAAAGGGGGGCGCAACGTCACGGAAACGTTCGGCGCGAGGCGGCCCACGCAGGCGCAACGTAAGGGGTTTCGCCCTCTCCGCGGACCTTCGGGAAATGCGGTCGAAGGCGGTTGGCCGCTAGCGCAACGTCGCTTTGATTGACCTGACGCTCGGGCGAAATCTCGCGCTGGTCGACTCTCCCGGCGAGCCGCTGCGGCTGCGCTAGTCGATGGGCGGAGCGTGATGATGGGTCATCCCCGGCGATTCCACGGCCTCGGAACACTGGTGGCACGACAGGTGCGCCCATGGGCATGCACCTCGAGTCGGGCGGTGCGACCGTGACCGCCGTTGCCGATCCCGCGACAGCACCCGATACGAGCCCGACGAAGGCGCCTCGGCGACCGCGGGCCAAGAAGCCGAGCCAGCTGCGCGCGGCGGCGACGAAGCTGCGTCACTCCGGCGCCGTCACCCTCCTCTCGCTCGCCGTCATCACGTTCATCGTGCTGCTCGCCGTCCTCGGGCCGCTGCTGCCGTTCTACGACCCGCATCAGCAGAATCTCTCCGGCGCCGGGCTCGGGCTGTGGTCCACCGACAACAAGGGGACCCGGCACATCCTGGGCACCGACCCCCTCGGCGTGGACACGCTGAGCCAGCTCATCCTGGGCGGCCGGATCTCCCTGCTGATCGCCTGCTCGGCGGCGCTCATCTCGGCGGTGATCGGCACGACGCTGGGCGCAGTGGCCGGGTACTTCGGCGGAATTGTCGACCGGCTCGTGGGTGTGGCCGTCGATGTCACGCTCGCCGTGCCACGGGTGCTGATCCTCATCCCGATCATCGCCGTCTTCGGCTCCAGCGTTCAGCTTCTGCTGTTTCTGATCGGCGTCACCGGCTGGGCGCTGTTCGCCCGGATCGTCCGCGCGCAGGTGATGTCGCTGAAGCGCCGGGACTACGTCGACGCCGCCGTCATGATGGGCAGCTCCGACACGCGGGTGCTGGTGCGCCACATCCTGCCCAACACTATGAACTCGGTCATCGTGCTGGCCTCGCTCGACCTCGGCTCCGTCGTGCTGATCGAGTCCGGCCTGAGCTACCTCGGCCTCGGCGTCCGCCCGCCGAACACCAGCTGGGGCCTGATGATCAACGCCGCCCAGGAGTACGTGACCACCCAGCCCCGCCTTGTCCTCGTGCCCAGCGTCGCGCTGGTGCTGTTGGTTCTCGCGACCAACCTCGGAACCCGGGCGTTCACGTCCGAGGGCCGCGACGTCAAGCAAGCCGGCAATACCGTGCCGATCCCAGGAGCCTGACATGAGCCCGAGCATGACGGCGCTTCGCCGTCCAACGCAGAGCGCGCCCGAGATCGCGGCGCCGAAGAACTCCGACGGCAGCCTCCTGCGCGTCGAGAACCTCCGGGTGGAGTTCCGCACGCCGGCCGGACCAGTGCCGGCCGTCGACGGAGTCACCTTCGACCTCGCGCCCGGGGAGATCCTCGGCATCGTCGGGGAATCCGGATCGGGCAAGAGCGTCGCGCTGTCCTCGATCGTCGGCCTCACCCGCGGCGAGGCCTCCGGGATCTCGGGCTCCGCGCACTTCGGCGGCCTGGACCTGATCACGGCGAGTGAGAAGGAGCTGCGCAAGGTTCGTGGCCGCGACATCGGCATGGTGTTCCAGAACCCGATGACCTCGCTCAACCCGGTCCGCACGATCGGCACCCAGCTCGCCGAGGCTATCTCCTTGCATTACAAGGGACTTTCGCGCTCCGAGCTCAAGGATCGGGTGATCGCCGCGCTGCGCCAGGTCGGCGTGCCCGCCGCCGAGAAGCGGCTGGGCCAGTACGCGCACGAGTTCTCCGGCGGGATGCAGCAGCGCGCCATGATCGCGATGGCGCTGGTCAACTCCCCGCGGCTGGTGATCGCCGACGAGCCGACAACCGCGCTGGACGTCACGATCCAGGCGCAGGTGCTCGATCTGCTGGTGCAGGCCCGCGACGAGCTCGGCGCCAGCATCATCATCGTCACCCACGACCTCGGGGTGCTGGCCGAGATCGCCGACCGGATCGTGGTCATGTACGCGGGGCGCATGGTCGAGAGCGGCTCGGTGTACGACATCTTCGATCGGCCGCGCCACCCGTACACCGAGCGGCTGCAGGCCTGCCTGCCGTCGCTGGAGACTCCGCGCAAGCGGCTGCTCACCGTCGCCGGCCAGGCGCCCGTGCTGGGGGCGCGGCCCTCGGGCTGCGCCTTCCATCCCCGATGCTTCCTTGCCTCGGACATCTGCTTTACCGAGGATCCCGCCTCAACCACGGTGGGCGACGGCCACGTGGCCTCGTGCCACCACTCCGATCTGATGGCCGCGCATGTGAAGGAGGACCTGTGACCGAGCTGCTCCTGCGGGTCGAGGACCTCGCGAAGTCGTTCCCCATGCGCAGCGCCAAGAGCGGCAAGTCGCTGGTGAAGGCGGTCGACGGCGTCAGCTTCGACATCGCCGCCGGCGAAACGCTCGCCCTGGTCGGCGAGTCCGGCTGCGGCAAGTCGACCACCGCGCGACTGGTGGCGCGGCTGATGCAGCCGACCTCGGGCAAGGTGCTCTACAAGGGCCTCGATGTCACCACCCTCAGCCGGCGTCGGATGCGCTCCCGGCGCCCGATGGTGCAAATGGTGTTTCAGGACCCATACAGTTCCCTGGATCCGCGGATGACCTGCCGCGAGATCGTGGCCGAGCCGCTGCGCGTCCAAGGTCGTTATCGCGCTAAGGATCGTCATCGGATCGACGAGCTGATCGAGCGGGTCGGCCTCAACCCGACGTTCGCCGAGCGCAAGCCCGGCAGCATGTCCGGCGGGCAGCGCCAGCGCCTCGGGATCGCGCGGGCCCTGGCCCTCGAGCCGGAGCTGGTGATCCTCGACGAGCCGGTTTCCGCGCTGGATGCCTCGATCCAGGCCCAGGTGCTGAACCTGCTGGCCGATCTGCAGGAGCAGTCGGGCATCTCCTACCTGTTCATCTCACACGATCTGGCGGTCGTCCGGCATCTCGCCGACCGGCTGATGGTCATGTACATGGGCCGGGTGGTCGAGTCGGGCAGGAGCGAGGACATCTTCGCCAACGCCGAGCACCCCTACACCCAGGGCCTGATCTCCGCCGTGCCGCTGGAAAATCCCAGCCAGCGGGGCGCTCGCACCGAGCGGCTGTCGATCGGCGAGCCCGGCGACGCCTCGAATGCGCCCTCCGGCTGCCATTACCGCACCCGCTGCTACAAGGCGCAGGACTCCTGCGCCGAGACGGCGCCCACTCTGCACAGCCGCGAGCAGGGCGTGGCCTGCTTCTTCCCCGAGGCCCGCGGCATCGCAGATATCCGCCCCATGCACAACCCCCGGGCCGAGCTCACCCTCGTCCCAGCGGCCCGAGCTGGCGACAGCGCCTGACGCCTGCGCCCCACTGACCCGTCGATGCCACGCCCAGCATCGACGCCCCGAGCACTCGTCACCGAATGTGGAGCCCCCTTACATGACAAGGAATCACGCCATGCGCAGTTACAACAGACGGTGGATCGCGGCTGCGGCCGCAAGCATCGCCGTGGTGATGCTCGCCGCCTCCTGCGGCGGCAGTTCGTCGGGTGGCGGCTCGTCCTCGAGCAGCGACGGACCGGCCGTCGCAGCGGACATCAGCGTGCCGCTGCCGGCTCCCCTCGCGGTCATTGACCCGACCGTGGACACCGCCGCCGGCGGCACGGTCTACGGAGTCCTCTTCCGCTCGCTGGTCTTCAACGGCCTCGATGGCCCGGTGCCGGCTCTGGCCAAGTCCTGGGCGATCTCGCCTGACGGGCTGACCTGGACCTACACCCTGGACACCAGCCTGAAGTTCCAGGACGGCTCGGCCTTCGACTCCGCCGATGTCCTGTTCACGTTTCAGAAGATGCTGACGGCGGGCAACCCCCACTTGGGCACGCTCTCCATCGTCGCCTCGATCGAGGCCCCGACGCCTGACACCTTCGTCTTCCACCTGAAGACCCCGAACGCCGCCTTCATCATCCTCAGCGGCGGCAAGTCGATCGTGCCCAGCGACTACTACCAGAGCGTTGGAGCGGACGGGTTCTCCAAGTCCCCGATCGGCGCCGGCCCGTACAAGTTCGACTCAGCGGTCGCCGGCGGCGGCGTGAAGGTCACCGCCTGGGCCGACTACCCGATCAAGCAGCCGTTCAAGTCGATCGACTTCGTCCCGGTGCCCTCGCCGCAGGCGCAGATCGCCGGCCTCCAGACCGGGACCCTCGACGTGGTTGCCAACGTCGCGGCCTCGCAGGTCGAGACGCTGAAGTCCGATAGCAAGCTCAAGATCACCGAGACCGAGGGCAACAACGTCGCCTTCATCGCCTTCAACACTGGGCAGGCCCCGATGAGCAGCCTCGACTTCCGCGAGGGCGTCGACCTGGCCTTCGATCGCGACGCCATGGTGAAGACCCTGCTGTCCGGCCACGGGGTCGCGGCCGGTGGCCTGATCACCCAGCCGACTATCGGCTACCCGGATCTCGACGCGCCGAAGTACGACGCGACCGCGGCGAAGGCCGCGATCAAGAAGTCCGGCTACGACGGCTCGGCGATCAACCTGACCTACCCGACGAGCGTCCTGCTCAACGCCGACCTCACCGCGCAGGCCGTCGCGAGCTACCTGAACGACGTTGGCGTCAAGGTCACCCTGATCCCGCTGGATTACACGACCTTCCTCCAGCAGTGGGCCGCGAAGACAATCCAGGGCATGTACATCATGGGCTACAACAACGGCATCGACGCCGACACGATCATCAGCAGCCTGTACGCCGGCGGCTCCCGGGTGCTGTTCACCGATGACGCTGTCACCACCGCCGTCGCGCTCACCCGCACCACGTCGGGCGACGTCCGCGTCAAGGCCCTCAAGGCCCTCGAGGAGCTCGTCATGGAGACGAAGCACTACTACGCGCCGCTGATGATGCCCAATGTCATCTACGCCTCCACGGCCGGCCTGCCCTTCACGCCGAACGCGTTCAGCCCGATGTACGCGGCGCCGAAGTAACCGCACCTCGGTCGGCTTAGCAACAGCACGGCAACCGCACTGACTGCGCTGCACCGGGCCAATGGCGGCCCGGTGCAGCGCACCGCCACAGGAAACACCCACCCGAACCACCAGCGCGATCCAGCCGAGCCGCTCGGCCGCAGCAGAAGGAGACCGGACCAGATGACCAGGTACGTGGCGATTCGACTGGCCCAGGCCGCCTTGACGATCTATCTCATCCTGACGCTCACGTTCGTGCTGGCGCGTATGGCCGGGGATCCCACCGCCCTGCTGCTGCCGGCGGAGACCAACTCCGAGGACGCCGCGATCTACCGCAAGGCCCTCGGCCTCGACAAGCCGATGTTCGAGCAGTACATCGACTACCTCAAGGGCGCCGTCCACCTGGACTTCGGCCGATCGCTGCGCGGCGGCGGGCCCGCACTGGACTTCATCACCGAGCGGCTTCCGGCGACCCTTAAGCTCGCCGGGATCTCCCTCGTCGTCTCGATCATCCTGGCGCTGGGCCTGGGCCTGATCATCGAGCTCACCAACAGCGAGCGCCTGCGCACCTTCATCCTGTCCGGCGCGTTGCTGCGTGAGGCCATCCCGGCGTTCGTGTTCGCGCTGATGCTGATTCTGCTGTTCGGCGTGAAGCTGCAATGGCTCCCATTCATCGGCATGAACGGCTTCTCCAGCTATGTGATGCCCGTGGCCACGCTCAGCTCTGCGACCCTAGCGCTGTATCTCAGAGTGCTCAGAAGCAACTTCTCCGACGAGCGGTCCAAGGAGTACATGCGTACCGCCCTGGCCAAGGGCGAGTCCCGGTCCTACGCGATCATTCGCGAGGCCTTCCCCAATGTCCTGCTGCCGTTCATCACCGTCGTCGCCCTGAACCTCGGCTTCCTCATCGTCGGATCGGTGCTCGTCGAGACGGTGTTCAGCTGGCCCGGAGTTGCCTATGCAATGGTCCAGGCCGTGACGCAGCGCGACTTCCCGGTTATCCAGGCCGGAGTCATCATGATCGCCACCGTCTTCGTCATCGTGAACATCCTGGCCGACATCGTGAGCAGCAAGCTCGACCCGCGGATCGAGCTGTCCTGATGGAGCCGCCCGAGACTTCCGATCTCGAGGTGGCGCGCAAGGCCCGGCTGGCCGAGAAGCGGGGACTCCAGACCTCGTCCCGGCGGGCACACGATCTGCTGCGCAGCGGGATCCGGATGGGTCTGATGCCGCGCGATACGCTGCTGGCCGAGCATGAGCTCGTCGAGCAGCTGGCGACGAGCCGAAATGCCGTCCGCGAGGCGCTTCAGCTGCTGGCCACCGAGAAGCTGGTCGAGCGATCGCCCCGGACCGGCACGCGCCTCGTCGGGTCGATACTTGAGCTGCCTATCGATCAGTTCCTCCCGCTCGTCGCCGAAGGCGAGGGCGGGCGACTGGAGATCCGCGTCCTCGAGATGCGGGTCGTGCCCGCGACCCCGGTTCTGGCCGCCCGGCTGGAGATCGACGAGGGTGACCCCGTGTCGATGGGCGAGCAGCTGATCCTCGTGGACGGGCAGCCCATCGCGATGCGGTGCGCGTATCTGCCGCTGAACCTGCTGCAAGAGATCGTCGACCCGATGTTCCCTGAGTCGGTGTACAGCCCGACCGACCTCGCGACGACGCTGGCCGGGCTGTTCGGCGAGGCCGCCGGCGAGGGCACGGTCGAGAACTTCTTCGAGGCGGTGCCCTGCGAGCCGCGCACGAGCGAGTGCCTGGGCGTCCCCGTCGGCTCGCCGATTCTGTCCCGCGAGCTCCTGGTGCGCGACAAGCACGGCCGGCCCTACCTCTTCGGGTACGCCCGGTACCGCGGCGACCGCATCGCCGTGCACGGATCGGTGCCGATTACCGCCGTCGACGGCACCCTCTAGCCTCCTCCCTGCGCGCACAACACCGCCCCGTGGCCTCTCCTCGATGAGGGGCCACGCGGCGGCGTCACGCTGCGACCCGGATCAGAAGGCGAGCAGGTTCTCCTTGAACGTGTCGTAGGCGTATTCGGACCGGATGAGCCCGCGCCGGCGCAGCGCCGGGGCCAGGCCATCGGTCATCTGGGTGACCCGGCCGCGGTTGATCAGCCCGTGGATCAAGTAGCCGTCGCCGCCGACCTCGTCCATGATCTCGCCCATCTGGACGGCCACGGAGTCCGGTGTGCCGACGAGCTCGACGGACCCGGCGGTCTGCGCGCGGTCGGCGATCGCCTGCCGGAGCGTCTTGCCCTCGGCGTTCTTCAGGAAGGCGTCGACCAGGCTCTTGTGCCCGTTGTGGCCATCCAGATCCGGGACCGGCGCGTCGAGGTCGAAGCCGGAGAAGTCCTTGCCGCTGAAGTACGACATCGACATCAGCAGCGCGTCGGTGTTTGCGGCGTCGGCCGCCCGCATCGCCTGCTGCTTCTCGCGGGCCTCGGCGTCGCTGTCGGCCAGGATCGGCTGGACCATGTACATCACCTTGGCGTCGGTCGGCTTCCGCCCGAACTTGATCATGCGCTCGGAGATGTCGGCCCGATAGGCCTTCATGTTCTCCACGCCGGGCTCCTCGACCAGCGAGGCGATCAGAGTGTCGGCGTTGCGGGCCCCGAAGTCGCGACCAGCGGGCGAGCCGCCGGCCTGGCAGATCACCGGGTGCCCCTGCGGAGCGGGCACGGAGTTCAGCGGGCCGCGCGAGGCGTACCACCGGCCCTTGAAATCCGCGTAGTGCACCTTGGACGCGTCGGCGAAGACGCCAGTCTCCTCATCGAGGACGAGGGCGCCCGGATCCCAGGTGTCCCAGAGCGCCTTGACGCAGTCGACCCATTCATCGGCCATCTCGTACCGCAGGTCGTGCTCGTAGTGCTTGTCCAGCCCGTAGTTCTGCGCGGCGGCGTGCGCGCTGCCGGTCACCAGGTTGAAGCCGAACCGGCCATCGGTCAGGTTGTCCAGGCTGGTGGCCAGGCGAGCGGCCAAGTAGGGCGGGTAAAACGACGTCGACGCCGTGGCGATGATGCCCAGGTGCTTGGTCACCTTGCCCAGCAACGGAACCAAGGTCATCGGGTCATTGCGCAGCCCGCCACGGCTCAGCGTGGTCTCCAGCGAGCCCTTGTAGACGTCGTTCACGAGCGACGCGTCCTCGAGCATCATGTAGTCGAAGCCGGCCCGCTCGAGCGACGTGGCCATATCCACGAACAGATCCGGCTTGAACGCGTCGCGACCGGCGTTGCCGGACCACTTCCCGCCCCAGCCCTGGGCGGTGTACCCGCCGCCGACAAACCATCCCATGTGAAACATGCGCTGCTGTCCTTTCCGTGTTGGCTGTGCCGGCGGCGGGTGCGCCCTAGAAGGCGAGCAGGTTCTCCTTGAACGTGCCCTCGCTGTACTCCGAGCGGATGAGGCCCTTGCGGCGCAGCACGGGAGCCAGGCCGTCGCAGATCTCGGTGATGACGGCGCGATCGAGCGGGCCGCGGATGAGGAATCCATCGCCGCCTACGTAATCCATGATCTCGCTCATCTTGTCCGCGACCGTCTCCGGCGTGCCCACGAGCTCCACAGAGCCGATGGTCTGGGCGCGGTCCGCCGCGGCCTGGCGTAGCGTCTTGCCCTTGTGCTCGCGCATGAACGCGTCGACCAGGCTCTTGTGCCCGTTGTGGTCGGTGATCTCCTCGATCGGCGCGTCCAGGTCAAGTCCGGACAGGTCCTTGCCGCTGAAGTACGACATACCGGCGAGAACGGCGTCGGTGTTCGCCGCCATCGCCGCGACCATCCCGTCGCGCTTCTCCTGGGCCGCGCGATCGGTGTCGGCCATGATCGGCTGCGCCAGGAACAGGATCTTGGCGTCCTTGGGGTTGCGGCCGTACTTGATCATGCGCTCGGAGATGTCGTCGCGGTACTCCTTCATGTTCTCGACGCCGGGCTCCTCGACCAGCGACGCGATGATGGTGTCCGCGTGCTTGGCGCCGAAGTCGCGCCCCGCGGGCGATCCGCCGGCCTGGCAGATCACCGGGTGGCCCTGCGGCGCCGGGATCGAGTTGAGCGGCCCGCGCGAGGAGAACCACTTGCCCTCGAAGTTGGCGTAGTGGACCTTCGACGCGTCGGCGAACACGCCTGTCTCCTCGTCCATAACGAGCGCGCCCGGCTCCCAGGTGTCCCACAGCGCCTTGACGCAGCGCACCCACTCATCGGCCATCTCGTACCGCATGTCGTGCTCGAAGTGCTTGTCCAGGCCGTAGTTCTGGGCCGCGCCGTGCGAGCTGGCCGTCACCAGGTTCATGCCGAACCGTCCGTCGGTCAGGTTGTCCAGGCTGGTCGCCAGCCGGGCCGCGAGGTACGGCGGGTAGAACGACGTCGCCGCCGTCGCGATGATGCCCAGATGCTTGGTTGCCTGTCCCAGCAGCGGGACGAGCGTCATCGGGTCGTTGCGCAGCGCGCCCTGGCGCAGCCCGGGTTCCAGCGAGCTCTTGTACACATCGGGAATGTTGGAGGCATCCTCGAGCATCATGTAATCGAAGCCTGCCCGCTCGAGCGACGTGGCCATATCGATGAACAGGTCGGGCTTGGCGATGTCCTTCTTCGCGTTGCCGGACCAGCGTCCGCCCCAGCCGTACGTGCCGAAGCCCGCGCCCAGGAACCATCCCATGTGGAACATGTTGTTACTCCTCACATCAGCAAACAGAAGTCGAGTTATAGCGGGCGGATTCAGAACGCCAGGAGGTTCTCCCGGAAGGTGTCGAACTCGTAGTGGGAGCGGATCAGGCCGCGCTTGCGCAGCGCCGGCGCGAGCCCGTCGCAGACCTCGGTGATGTTCGCGCGGGTGACCTGCGCGCGGATGAGGAAGCCGTCGCCGCCGACCTCATCCATGATCTCGCCCATCTGGACGGCCACAGTCTCCGGCGTCCCGACCAGCTCGACGGATCCGATGCTGTTGGCCCGGTCGGCCAGCGCCTCGCGCAGCGTTTTGCCCGATGCATTGCGTACGAAGTCACGGACCAGGCTGACGTGGCCGTTGGTGCGATCGGCCAGATCCTCCTCGAGGGGCGCGTCGAGGTCGAACTTCGAGAAGTCCAGGCCGCTGTAGCCCGACAGACCCGCCAGGAGCTGCTCGGTGTTCGCCGCCTGGGCGCTGATGATGGAGCGCTGCTTCTCCCGTGCGCCCTCGTCGGTGTCGGCCATGATCGGCTGGGCCAGGAACAGCATCTTGGCATCCGACGGATTGCGACCGAAGCCGATCATCCGCCCCACGACATCGTCGCGGTACGCCTTCATCTTCTCGACGCCCGGGTCCTCGGCCAGCGAGGCGATCAGCGTCTCGGCGTGCTTGGCCCCGAAGTTCCTGCCCGCCTCTGAACCCCCGGCCTGGCAGATAACCGGCTGTCGCTGGGGACCGGGCGGGGAGTTCAGCGGGCCGCGCGAACGGAAGTACTCCCCCTCGAAGTGAATCGGGTGCACCTTGGTGTAGTCGACGTAGACGCCGGCCTCGGAGTCGGCCACTGTCGCGCCGTCGTCCCAGGAATTCCATAGCGCCTTCACGCACTCGACCCACTCGTCCGCGATCTCGTAGCGCTGATCATGCGGCCAGTGCTTGTCCATCCCGTAGTTCTGCGCCGCGGCGTCCGGGCTCGACGTCACGAGGTTGACGCCTACGCGGCCCCCGGTCAGGTGATCCTGCGTCGTGAGCAGACGCGCAGCCAAGTAGGGCGGATAGAACGACGTCGACATCGTGGCGATGATCCCGAGGTGCTCCGTCGCCCGCGCAAGGATGGGGACCAGCGGCATCGGGTCCTGGCGCAGGGTGCCGCGAGACAGCGCGAACTCGCGCGATCCCTTATAGACCTCGGGAATCTGCGAGGAGTCCTCGAGCATCATGTAGTCGAAGCCGGCCCGCTCGAGGGAGCGCGCCATGTCGATGAACAGCCCGGGCTTGGCGACGTCCTTGCCCGAGTTGCCCGACCACCGCTGATTCCAGCCGTAAGTGCCGAAGCCGGTTCCGAGGAACCAACCCATGTGGAACATTCGCTCACTCATTTCCGGGCTCGGCGCAGCAACTAGAACGCAAGGAGGTTGTCGCGCAGGTGCTCGTGGCTGTAGGCGCTGCGGATCAGGTCGCGCTTGCGCAGCTCCGGGGCCAGGCCCTCGGTAATCTCGCCGATGAGGCGGCGGGTCAGCTGGCCGCTGATCAGGAAGCCGTCCCCGCCAACCTCATCCATCATCTCCCCCATCTGGATAGCCACCGATGCAGGCGTTCCGACCAGGTTGATTTCCTGGCGCGGGCCGCTGGCGATCTCACGGAGCGTCTTGGTGGCCGCGTCCGCCCCCAGCCGGCGCTGCAAAGGCTGCTGCGCCGCATTCGTCGACATCGCCGGGACCGGTGCGTCCAGATCGAAGGCCGCGAAGTCGACGCCGCTGGCGAACGACAGCCCGACCAGCGCCCGCTCGATCCGCTGCTCCTCGGTGCCGAGCATCCGCTCGTACCGGTCCTGCGCCTCGCGCTGGGTGTCGGCAAGCACCGGCGATGCGACGAACAGGATCTTGCAGTCGCTGCGCTTGCGGCCGGCGTGGGCGAGGCGGACATCCATGTCCGCGCGGTACTCCCGCATCTGCTCCACCGAGGCCACCGACGCGACGATCGTGTCGGCGTGCTTCGCGGCCAGGTTACGGCCCGCGGGCGAGCCGCCGGCCTGGCAGATGACGGGACTCTGCTGGGGACTCGGGATGGAGTTGAGCGGTCCGCGCGAGGAGAACCACTTGCCCTTGAAGTCGATCGAGTGGACCTTGGTGTGATCGGCGAACAGGCCGGTCTCCTCGTCCATGACCAGCGCGCCGGGCTCCCACGAGTTCCAGAGCGCCTTGACCACGGTGAGCCACTCGTCGGCCATCTCGTAGCGCAGGTCATGCTCGGGCTGCTCGTCGAGACCGTAGTTCTGGGCGGTGCGCTGGTTGTGCGACGTCACCACGTTGGCCCCGGTGCGCCCATTGGTCAGGTGGTCGAGTGTCGAGATCAGGCGCGCGGCGAGGTACGGGGGGTAGAACGTCGAGGTGACCGTGGCGATGAGGCCGAGGTGCGCGGTCTCCTGGCCGAGAACGCCCATCAGCGCCATGGGGTCAAGCTTGGGCAGGTTGCCGCTAGCCAGCGACTGCTGCATCGATCCACGGTGGACGTCCGGGATGAACGACCCGTCCTCCATCATCATGTAGTCGAAGCCGGCGCGCTCGAGCGAGCGGGCCATATCAATCCACGGCTCGGCCTTCGTCCACTCCGACCCGGCGATGCCGTTCCACGGCGTATTCCAGCCCGCAGCGTTGAAGCTGAGGAACCACCCCATGTGGAACATCAGCTGACCTCCTCGGATCGGCACTGCGTCCGCACGAGGCGGCTGGACCGGACTGCCGTGAATCGTGGGTTGTCGGCGTTTCCGAGCTGCGACACCCTCGTT
>JAOPVO010000048.1 GCA_025966155.1 Pseudonocardiales bacterium | reverse complement strand
CGCCGTCGATGGAGACCGTGCAGGAGGCAAGCTCAGCCGCGGTGACGTCATCGATGCCGATGATGACTGCGCCGTCCGTGGCCGATTGCCCAGCCGGTCCGGAGGCCAGGAGGTAGCTCGCCGTGGCGGTGGAGCAGCGAGGCGCCATCCACGGCGTAGTGCCCGGCGGTGCGGGTGTCGGAGAACGCCTTCACGAAGTCGCTGGGAACGGCGGTGGGGTCGCCGGCGGCGATGCTCCCGCACGGCGCGACCAGCGGAGCGGCGGCAACCTCGGCCTCAGGATCGGCGTAGGCCAGTGCTGGTCATCAGCAGGCCGGCGCCCGTCAATGCGGTGGCTATTGAGATATACACAGCCAGCTACGAAACTGTCTCACAGAGAGTCACGGAGTATCGGCGGAGCGTTCGGGGCCGATCTGTCGGCGGTTCGCCCTACGCTTGCTCTGTGACCCTCTTCGAGCCCGGCGAGGGGACTAGCCCGCCGCGCGCCGAGGCGCCCGGCGCCAACGCGCCGCTGGCGGTCCGCATGCGGCCGCGCTCGCTGGATGAGGTTGTCGGGCAGCAGCACCTGCTGGGCCGCGGGTCCCCGCTGCGGCGCCTCGTCGAGGGGGACGCGCCGCTGTCGCTGATCCTCTGGGGTCCCCCCGGCACAGGCAAGACGACGCTGGCCACCATCGTCTCCTCGGCGACCAACCGCCGGTTCGTGCAGCTGTCCGCGCTCTCCGCCGGGGTCAAGGATGTGCGCGGGGTTATCGACGACGCCAAACGGGAGCTGTCCTACAGCGGCCGCCAGACGGTGCTGTTCATCGACGAGATCCACCGCTTCTCCAAGACCCAGCAGGATTCGCTGCTCAATGCCGTCGAGGCCCGGACCGTCACCCTCGTGGCCGCTACCACCGAGAACCCGTTCTTCTCGATCGTGTCACCGCTGCTGTCCCGGAGCCTCCTGCTGACCCTGGAGCCGCTGACCGACGCCGATATCGATGCGCTGGTCAATCGAGCGCTGGCCGACGAGCGGGGGTACGGCGGCGCGCTGCAACTGGCCCCGGACGCCCGCGGGCATCTGCTGCGCATCGCCGGCGGCGATGCCCGGCGGGCGCTCACGGCACTGGAGGCCGCGGGCGGCAGCGCGATGGCCGCCGGAGCGGACGTGATCGACCTCGCCACGCTGGAGCAGGCCGTGGATACCGCAGCAGTGCGCTACGACCGCGATGGCGATCAGCACTACGACGTCATCAGCGCGTTCATCAAATCGATCCGGGGCTCCGATGTCGACGCGGCACTGCATTACCTCGCCCGGATGATCGAGGCGGGGGAGGACGCCCGGTTCATCGCCCGGCGCCTGGTCGTTCATGCCAGCGAGGACATCGGGCTGGCCGATCCCACGGCCCTGCTCGCGGCTACCGCCGCGGCGCAGGCGGTCGCGCTCATCGGCATGCCCGAGGCCCGTATCAACCTGGCCCAGGCCACCATCCACCTCGCGCTCGCGCCCAAGAGCAACGCCGTGATCGTCGCCATCGACGAGGCGCTGGCCGACGTCCGGGGCGGGCTGGCCGGGTCCGTCCCGCCGGCCCTGCGCGATGCGCACTACGCCGGCGCGGCCAAGCTGGCCCATGGCCAGTCCTACCGATACCCGCACAACGACCCGGCCGGGGTGCTCGCGCAGCAGTACGCACCGGACGAGCTGATCGAGCGCACGTACTACCGTCCCGGGTCGCATGGCGCCGAGCGGGCGGTTGCCGAGCGCGCGGCGGTCCTGCGACGCATCGTCCGCGGGCAGGCGGGTACGTCGGGGGGCCGGAACTCAAGCGAGACGGATCCGCCGAACCGGTAGGGTCGCGGCGAGTTCGTCCGAGGGCGATGTATCTGAGGGCGATGTATCTGAGGAGGCCGGTCCAGTGTCCGCTGGTGAGATCGCGGGAGTAGTCGCGGCGGGTGGCTTCGTGCTGCTCGTGCTGCTGCTCGCGGTGCCCTTGTTGAAGCTCGGCAAGACCCTGGATGAGGCCACGCTGGCTTTGCGCATGGCGCACGAGGGCGCGGCCCCGCTGCTCGCCGAGGCCAAGACCACGCTGGAGCAGGTCAACACCCAGCTGGACCAGGTCGACGGCATCGCCCGCGGCGTCAACTCCATGACGACGAATGCCGCCGCGCTCACCTCGATCGTCTCCTCGACGGTGGGCAGCCCGTTGATCAAGGTCGCCGCGTTCAGCTACGGGGTGCGCAAGTCGCTGTCGGGCCGCCGCGATTCGGGTTCCAGCCACGGCGGCCGCCGCCGCCGGGCGGGCTGACATGCGCCGGTTGTTCTGGCTGGCGCTCGGCGTGACCGTCGGCGTCCTGGCCATGCGCAAGCTGTCGAAGGCCGCACAGAGGATGACCCCGAGCGGCATCGCCGGATCGTTCGGCGCCGCGCTGGGCGACCTCGCCGAGGCTGTCCGCGACTTCGCCGGCGATGTGCGAGCCGGCATGAACGAGCACGAGGCCGCTCTGCGCGCCGGATCCGGCATCGATGGATCGCTAGGCGCCCGGCCCGAGGACATGTCATGAGATCGTCCGAGATCCGCCGCCGTTTCCTGGCCCACTTCGAGGCGAACGGCCACCTCGTGGTGCCGTCGGCCAGCCTGATCGCCCCGGACCCGACGCTGCTGCTGGTCAACGCCGGCATGGTGCCGTTCAAGCCCTACTTCCTGGGCCAGCTACCCCCGCCGAGCCCGCGCGCCACGAGTGTCCAGAAGTGCGTCCGGACCCCGGATATCGAGGAGGTCGGCAAGACCTCCCGGCACGGCACGTTCTTCCAGATGGCCGGCAACTTCAGCTTCGGGGACTACTTCAAGGAAGGCGCCATCCGCCTGGCCTGGGATCTGTCGACGAACTCGGTCGACGATGGCGGGTTCGGGCTGGACGCCGAGCGGATCTGGGTCACCGTCTATCACGACGACGATGAGGCCGCGGCGATCTGGCGCGACCAGATCGGCGTCGATCCCAAGCGCATCGTGCGCCGCGGGATGGCCGACAACTTCTGGTCCATGGGCGTGCCCGGACCGTGCGGGCCGTGCAGCGAGCTGTACCTCGATCGCGGCCCCAAGTACGGCCCCGAGGGCGGTCCCGAGGTCGACGAGGACCGCTACATGGAGTTCTGGAACCTCGTCTTCATGCAGTTCGAGCGCGGGGCGGGCCAGGGCAAGGACGAGTACCCGATCCTGGGGGAGCTGCCCAGCCAGAACATCGACACCGGCATGGGCCTCGAGCGGATGGCGCTGCTGCTGCAGGGCGTCGACAACATGTACGAGATCGACGAGGTCCGCCCGGTCCTGGACCGCGCGGCGCAGCTGACCGGCCGCACGTACGGCGCCAGCCACACCGACGATGTCCGGCTCCGGGTGATCGCCGATCACGTGCGGTCCTCGCTGATGATGATCGGCGACGGCGTCACCCCGTCGAATGAGGGCCGCGGCTATGTGCTGCGCCGGATGCTGCGGCGCACGATCCGCGCCGTGCGGCTTCTGGGCTACGACCAGCCCTGCCTGCCCGAGCTGCTGCCGGTATCCCGGGATCTGATGTCCGGGTCCTACCCTGAGCTGGCTACGGACTTCGGCCGGATCGCGATGATCGCGTACGCCGAGGAGGAGACCTTCCGGCGCACGCTCGCGGCGGGCTCGACCATCCTCGATGTCGCGGTGACGCAGGCGGTGGAGACCAAGCAGTCGCTGAGCGGCGAGAAGGCGTTCCAGCTGCACGACACCTACGGGTTCCCCATCGACCTCACCCTCGAGGTCGCCGCCGAGGCGGGCGTGGCGGTCGACGAGCCGGCCTTCCGCGAGCTCATGGCCGCGCAGCGCCAGCGGGCGAAGTCCGACTCGGCGTCCAAGAAGACCGGCCACCTCGATGTGTCGGTGTACCGCTCGCTGCTCAACGACGGCGCGACCGTCTTCACCGGCTACGAGGAGCTGACGTCCGAGGCCACCGTGCTGGGCATCGTGGGCGAGCATGGCCTGGCCCGCGTCGCGTCCGAGGGCGAATCGGTCGAGC
This sequence comes from Pseudonocardiales bacterium, assembly GCA_025966155.1. Taxonomy (GTDB): domain Bacteria; phylum Actinomycetota; class Actinomycetes; order Mycobacteriales; family Jatrophihabitantaceae; genus RYN-150. Next base: position 14,570 of record JAOPVO010000048.1, on the reverse strand, counting down.
TGATCCTCGACCGCACGCCGTTCTACGCCGAGTCCGGCGGCCAGATAGCCGACGAAGGATTCATCCACGTCGGGGATGCCCGCCTGCGCGTCGTCGATGTGCAAAAGCCGGTCAAGGGCCTTATCTCCCACCGGGTTATCGTCGACGAGGGCGAATTCGTCGTCGGCCAGAGCGCGATCGCGCACGTCGATCCCGAGTGGCGCACATCGGCGCGCCAGGCGCACTCCGGCACCCACATCGTGCATGCGGCGCTGCGCCACGTTCTCGGCCCGTCCGCGCTTCAGTCCGGGTCCTACAACAAGCCCGGCTACCTGCGCCTCGACTTCGCCTGGGGCCAGGCGCTCAGCGCGGCCACCCGCAGCGAGATCGAGGATGTCGCCAATCAGGCGCTGCGGCGGGACCTGCCGGTGGCGGTGCGCTACATGCCGCTGTCCGACGCGAGGGAGCTCGGCGCGATCGCGCTATTCGGGGAGAACTACGACGAGGAAGTCCGGGTCGTCGAGATCGGCGGGGAGTGGTCGCGCGAGCTGTGCGGCGGCACGCACGTCGCGCATGCCGCCCAGGTCGGCACGATCACCGTCATCGGCGAGTCGTCGGTGGGCGCGGGCGTCCGGCGGGTCGAGGCCTATGTCGGGCTCGAGGCGACCCGGTATGCCGCCAGAGAGCGCGCGCTGCTGGCCGAGCTGACCGATCTGCTCAAGGTGACGGCCGACGACGTGCCCGCCCGGGTGAGCGGCTTGCTCGAGCGGCTGCGCGTGGCCGAGAAGGAGATCCAGCGCGTGCGCGCCGCTGAGGTCCTCGCCGGCGCGGGCGCGATCGCCGGCGCCGCGACCATGATCGGCGGATCGCCGGTTGTGCTCCAGCAGGTCGCCGACGGGCTGGCCGGCAACGATCTCCGGGCGCTGGCCACTGATGTCCGCGGGCGCCTGCCGCAGGGCGCGTCCGGGGTCGTGGCCCTCACCTCGATCGTCGAGGGCGCGGTGCACTTCGTGATCGCCGCAACGGCCTCCGCGCAGGCCGCGGGGCTCGGGGCCGGGGACCTGGCGAAATCGTTCGCTCCTGCGCTCGGTGCGCGCGGCGGCGGCAAACCCGACCTCGCACAGGGCGCCGGCGGCGATCCGGCGCTGGTGCCGGCTGCCTTCGCCGAGCTCGGGCGCGTGCTCACGGAGAAGCTCGCCGGCGCGTGAGCGGCTGCCTCGTGGCGGGCGTGTGAGCGTCCGCCACGGCGTCTGGCTGGGAGTGGACGTCGGGATGGTGCGGGTCGGGGTGGCCCGCTGCGACCCCGATGGGATCCTGGCCGTGCCGGAGGTCACACTGGCCCGCGATCTGGAGCACCGCTCGGACCTCCGGGCGCTGGTCGACCTGGTGCAGGAGCACGGCGCAACCGGGGTTGTCGTGGGCCTGCCCATCACTCTGGCCGGGCGGCACGGCCCAGCCGCGGACGACGCGACCGGGTACGCGCAGGCCCTCCGGGAGTTGATCGATCCGCTGCCTGTGGAGCTGATCGACGAGCGGCTCACTACAGTGAGCGCCGAACAGGTGCTACGGGGCAGGGGCATCAAGGGAAAGGCCCGCCGCGCAGTCGTCGACCAGGCTGCCGCAGTGGTGATTCTGGAGCATTGGTTAGCGCAACGGCGGCCGGGCACGCGCGGACCGCTGTAGCTCCCTGCGCGACACCCCGACCGAAAGGCGCGATCGCTGGTGCAGCCACGGCCCCCGCAATACAACTCTGGCGACGCCGCCAGCGGCTACGTCGGACGTCGCCGCCCGGACCGGGCCCAGGAGCTCGAGCATCCGGCGGACTTCCTGTACGGCCGGTCGCCGGAGCCCGACTACGACGATCACTACGACAGCCATTCCGGCGATGCTCATCTAGACGATCACGATCCGGACCACATCTACGGCGACGGCGATATGTACCGGCCATCGGGCCGGCGGCGCCGCAGCGGCCTCATCGCGGCGTTCGCGGCGCTGATTGTCATCGTGCTGGCGGTTGGCGGCTTCGTTGTCATTCGCGATGTGATCGGCCGCTTCGGCGGCGACGACCCGACCGACTACGCCGGCAGCGGCACCACTGCGGTGAGCGTGGTGATCCCCTCGGGGGCGACGACCACCGATATCGCCGGGATCCTCGCCGACGCCGATGTGGTCGCGAGCTCCTCGCTCTTCCTCGACGCAGCCAAGGGCAACGCCAGCGTCAGCGGCATCCAGCCCGGCACCTACGTGCTCAAGGTGCAGATGTCGGCGGCGAGTGCGCTTGCGCTGCTGCTCGACCCGGCTTCGCGCAGCGTATTCAAGGTCGTCATCCCGGAGGGCTACCGCATCGACCAGGTGGTCGCAGCCATCGCCGATGTGCTGAAACTCGATCCCGCCACGGTGGCGGCAACCGCCGGCAATATCGCCCAGGTGGGCGTGCCGGCGGGCTTCGAGGGCGCGACCTCCCTCGAGGGCATGCTGTTCCCCGCGACCTACGACTTCGGGCCGGCCACATCGGCGCTCCAGGCACTGCAGGCCATGACCGGCAAGTTCGCCAGTGTGATGGCCTCGACCGGGTTCGTGGCCAAGGCGAAGGCGCTCGGGATCACGCCGTACGAGGCGCTCAAGGTGGCCTCGATGGCCGAGGCCGAGGCGACGAACTTCACCGACTGGTCGAAGGTTGCGCGGATCATCTACAACCGGACGGATCAGGGCGAGCCGCTGGGCATCGACTCGACCAGCGTCTACGAGGCCCGGTTGGCCGGGCGCGACCCGATGTCGATCGACTACGACGTCCCGACGCCGTACAACACCCGGCGGACGGCGGGGTTCCCGCCCACCCCGATCGGCAACCCGGGACAGGAGACGCTGCGCGCGGCTGTCGAGCCCGCGGCGGGCAACTGGCTGTATTACGTGCAGACCGATGCGGCCGGGACGCTGTCGTTCACCAACGATTTCAAGCAGTTCACCGTGTGGGCGCAGGCGTGCATCAACAACGGCTGGGGCAATTGCTGAGCCGCGCCGCCGTCCTGGGCCTGCCGGTCGCGCACTCGCTGTCGCCGGTGCTGCACAACGCCGCGTACGCCGCACTGGGCCTGACCGACTGGACGTACGTCGCGCGCGAGTGCGACGCCGCGTCGCTGGCCGATCTTGTGGCCTCCGCCGACAATTCGTGGCGGGGCTTCTCGTGCACCATGCCGGTGAAGGAGGCCGCGCTGGCCGTGGCCGACCGTCGCAGCCTGGCGGCCGAGGTCGTGGGCGCCGCCAACACCCTCGTGCGCGACGCCGTGTCCGGCGGGTGGTTCGCCGACAACACCGATATCGCCGGGATAGTCGCCGCGGTGCAGGAGCGGGTCGGCGTTCCACGCGCGATGCTCGTGCTCGGGGCCGGCGGCACGGCCCGCGCGGCGCTGGCGGCCGCCGCCCGTTGGGGGATGGGCGAGGTCGCCATCGCGGTGCGCGAGCCCAGTCGCGCCGCCGCGGCGCTCGAGGCCGCGGGCCGGCTCGGGCTGATTGCTGCGGTGCACACGCTGGGCAGCGCGTCCGCCCGCGCCGCGGCCGCCGACGCCGACCTGATCGTCTCCACGCTCCCACCCGGCGCCGCGAATCGCTATGTCGATTTGGCGCTCGGCCCGGGCCGCGCGGTGCTCGACGTCGTGTACGCCCCGTGGCCGACGGTCCTGGCCGCCCACGCGCAGGACAGCGGGGCCACGGTGATCACCGGGGCGGCCATGCTGCTGCATCAGGCCGCCGACCAGGTGCGGTTGATGACGGGCCTCGAGCCGCCCGTGGCGGCGATGCGGGCTGCCCTGCGCGCTGTGGTCGCGCCGGGCGTCGTCTAGAAGCCGCCGTCCACAGCCCGCCGCGACCGCACGGGCCGGTCGCGCATGCGACGTGATCCAATGCCGGCTATGGGGGGCTCGACCGCGCTGGCCGCGATCACGCTGGCAGCGCTCGGCGCGATTGCCGGCCCGATCATGGCCGGCTGGGTGCTGACCGCGCCGGATGCGGCGAGTCGCGCCTGGTGGCGGCCGGACCCCGCGCGCCGCCCGGACACCGCGCTGATCGGGCAGTGCGCGGGTGCCGGCGCACTGGCCGGGGCGCTGTGCGGCGTCGCCGCCGGATGGAGCGCGGCGCTGCCGGCCTTCGCAGTGCTGGCGCTGCTGCTGGCTCCGCTGGCGATCATCGACGCGCGCACCCATCGGCTGCCCGATCGGCTCACCGGGGCGGCGGCCGTGGCGGTAATGGGGCTGCTGGTGCTGGCTGCTGCGGGGCACCCGGGGCTCGCCGACGCCGGACGGGCGCTGCTCGGCGGGGCAGCGGCCTTCGCGGTGCTGTGCGCACTGCGCCTCGCCGCCCCCAGCGGGCTCGGATTCGGGGACGCGAAGCTCGGCGGCGTGCTCGGCCTGGTGCTGGGCTGGTTGGGCTGGGGCGTCCTGGTCGCGGGCCTGTTCGCCGGATTCGCCGTCGGGGCGGCGGCGTCCCTCACTCTCCTGGCGCTGCGCCGAGCGACGCTTCGGTCGGCCATCCCGTTCGGCCCGTCGCTGATCACCGGCGCGCTGGTGGTCGCGGCCTGGGCCAACGCAGCGTGAATTCGGTTCGGGGACGAAGCCGGTTCTGACAGACTGGGTCCCGTGTTGCGATGGATAACCGCAGGCGAATCCCACGGCCCGGCGCTGGTGGCAGTCCTCGAGGGACTGCCGGCAGGCGTGTCGATCACCACGGCTGATGTAGCCGCCCAGCTGGCCCGGCGGCGCCTTGGCTACGGCCGCGGCGCGCGCATGAGCTTCGAGCAGGATGTCGCCGAGCTGACCGGCGGCGTTCGCCACGGCGTCTCGATGGGCGGGCCGATCGCCCTGCGCGTGGGCAACTCCGAGTGGCCCAAGTGGACATCGGTCATGTCCTCCGACCCGGTGCCCGGCCTGGACCTGGACGGGCTGGCCCGCAATGCGCCGCTGACCCGGCCGCGGCCCGGCCACGCCGACCTCGCCGGTATGCAGAAGTACGGCGCCGACGACGCCCGGACGATCCTCGAGCGGGCCAGCGCCCGCGAGACCGCCGCGCGCGTTGCCCTGGGCGCGATCGCCCAGGCCTTCCTGCGCCAGGTCCTGGACATCGAGATCGTCAGCCACGTCGTGTCCATCGGCGCCGCCGTCACCCACTCGACGGTGCTGCCGACACCGGCGGACCGCGAGGCCATCGACGAATCCCCGGTCCGGGTCTTCGACTACGAGGCCCAGATCCGGCTCATCGCCGAGGTCGACGCCACCAAGGAGGCCGGCGACACCGTCGGCGGGGTCGTGGAGGTGCTGGCGTACAACGTTCCGCCGGGGCTCGGCAGCCACGTGCACTACGACCGGAAGCTCGACGGCAAGCTGGCCGGGGCCCTGATGAGCATCCAGGCGATCAAGGGCGTCGAGATCGGCGATGGGTTCGCCCTGGCCGCCTCGCGCGGCTCGAAGGCCCACGACGAGATCGTCAAGGATTCCACCGGCGCGGTCCGGCGCGTCACTGGCCGGTCCGGCGGCACCGAGGGCGGCATCTCCACCGGCGAGGTGCTGCGGGTGCGGGCGGCCATGAAGCCCATCGCGACGGTCCCGCGGGCCCTGGCCACCATCGACATCATCACCGGCGAGGCCGTCTCGGCGAATCATCAGCGCTCCGACGTCTGCGCGGTCCCGGCGGCGGCGGTCGTCGCCGAGGCGATGGTCGCGCTGGTGCTGGCCGAGGTAGTGCTCGAGAAGTTCGGCGGCGACTCGGTGACCGAGACCCGCCGAAATGCGCAGGCCTACCTCGACACCTTGACCCAGCGCGGGCTGTCCGGCGCCCCCGTGCTCGATTTCCGCACCGAGGCCGACGAGGCCGCCGCACACACCGCTGATTTCGACGGGACCTCGCGCTCATGACGGCGCCCGCGCTCATCGCCGCCGACGCCGCGCCCACCCGGATCACCGTGGCCGGCGCCGTCCCGTACGACGTCGTCGTCGGACAGGGCCTGGTCGGCGAGTTGGCCGAGGCCGTCGCCGGGGCCAACAAGGTCGCCATCATCCACCCGCCGACGCTGCGCGCGACGGCCGAGGCCATCCGCGACGAGCTCATCGGCGACGGCTTCGATGCCCACGTCATCGAGATCCCCGACGGCGAGGACGCCAAGACGCTGCGCGTGGCCGGCTACTGCTGGGACGTGCTCGCCAAGATCGAGCTGACCCGCACCGACATCATCGTCGGCCTCGGCGGCGGCGCGACCACCGACCTGGCCGGCTGGGTCGCCGCCGGCTGGCTGCGCGGGGTCAAGGTGGTGCAGGTGCCCACGACCCTCGCCGGGATGGTCGATGCCGCCATCGGCGGCAAGACCGGCATCAACCTCGACACGGGCAAGAACCTTGTGGGCGCGTTCCACCCGCCGGCCGCCGTGCTCTGCGATCTGTCGACGCTCACGACCATGCCGGTGAACGACTACATAGCCGGCTTAGCGGAAGCCGTCAAGTGCGGCTTCATCGTCGATCCGACGATCCTGGACATCATCGAGGCCGACCCGGTCGCCGCCACCGCGCCGGGCAACCCGGCCGAGCGGTCGATCATCGAGCGCTGCATCCAGGTCAAAGCCGATGTCGTCGGGGAGGACCTGACCGAGCAGGGCCTGCGCGAGATCCTCAACTACGGGCACACGCTGGGCCATGCGATCGAGCGGGCCGAGGGGTACCGGTGGCGGCACGGGGCGGCGGTCTCGGTCGGGCTGGTGTTCGCCGCCGAGCTGGGCCGCCTGGCCGGGCGTCTCGACGACGCCACCGCCGACCGCCACAAGCCGATCCTGGAGGCGCTGGGCCTGCCGGTCGCGTACCGCCCGCACGCGCTGAAGACCCTGCTGGCCACCATGCGCGTGGACAAGAAGGCGCGCGGCGATCGGCTGCGCTTCATCGTCCTCGACGGCCTGGCCAAGCCCGTGGTGCTCGACAATCCCGACCCGGTCCTGGTCGCCGCCGCATACTCGGAGGTCAGCAGATGATGGGGAAAGCGAGAGGAAAGGGGCAGTGAGATGACTGACGCGCAGTGGGGCGAGCTGCTACGCGACGGCGACCCCGCGGGGCAGCTCGAGGGCGACCTCGGCTTCGATGGCGGCCTGCGGCCGGTGCTCGTCCTGAATGGGCCGAACCTGGGCCGCCTCGGCACGCGGGAGCCCCATATCTACGGCTCGACGACGTACGTCGAGCTGGTCGCGTCCTGCATCGCCTGGGGGCGGGAGCTGGGCCTGGCTGTCGAGGTCCGGCAGACCGAGAGCGAGGCCGACCTGATCGCCTGGCTGCACGAGGCCGCCGACGAGGCGCTCCCGGTGGTCATCAACCCCGGCGGCTATGCGCACACCTCGATCGCGCTGCGCGACGCCGCGGCGAGCCTGTCCAGCCCGCTCGTCGAGGTCCACATCAGCAATGTGCACGCCCGCGAGGAGTTCCGGCATTACTCGTACCTGTCGGCGGTGGCCAGCGGCGTCATCGTCGGGCTGGGCGTCGACGGGTACCGCCTGGCGCTGCACTGGATAGCCGCTCGGCCCTGACCCGGTAGAATCGACGCCCGTGGCATCGACGAACGATTTGAAGAACGGGCTCGTACTCAATATCGACGGTCAGCTCTGGACCGTGATCGAGTTCCAGCACGTGAAGCCGGGCAAGGGCGGCGCCTTCGTGCGCACGACCCTCAAGAATGTGCTGTCGGGCAAGGTGGTCGATCGGACCTTCAATGCGGGCCTGAAAGTCGAGACCGCCAGCGTCGACAAGCGCACGATGACCTTCCTGTACAAGGAGGGCACCGAGTACGTCTTCATGGACGGCGACACGTACGAGCAGATGTCCGTGCCGGCGCCGACCGTGGGCGACGCGGCCAACTACCTCCTGGACAACGCCGAGGTCATGGTCGCCGTCCATGAGGGCCTGGCGCTGTACATCGAGCTGCCGACCAGTGTGGAGCTGCTGGTCAGCTACACCGAGCCGGGCCTTCAGGGCGACCGGTCGACGGGCGGCACCAAGCCCGCGACGCTCGAGACCGGCGCCGAGATCCAGGTTCCCCTGTTCCTCACCACCGGCGAGAAGGTCAAGGTGGACACCCGGGACGGGCGCTACCTCGGCCGCGTCAGCAGCTGAGAGTGGCCGCACGCAGCAAGGCCCGCAAGCGCGCCGTCGACCTGCTGTACGAGGCTGACCTCCGGGGGACCGATGTTGTGGCGCTGGTCGCCGAGCGCCTGGCGCTGGCCGACCCGCCGGTCAACGACTACACCGTCGACCTCATCGAGGGCGTGGCCCAGAACAAGGCCCGGATCGACACGATCCTTGGGACCTACGCCGAGGGCTGGACGCTGATGCGGATGCCCGGCGTCGATCGGGCCATCCTGCGCCTGGCGGCATTCGAGCTCATGTACCGCCCGGACATCCCACCCGCGGTGTCCATCGACGAGGCGGTGGAGCTGGCGAAGTCCCTCAGCACCGACGAATCGCCGCGCTTCATCAACGGCGTGCTGGCGCGCGTTCTGCGTGAATTGCCCCACTCGACCCTCGCCTCAGGTGTGGGCGACGCCGCCAACGGGTAGCAGGCTCAGACTGTGGATGTGCCGGATGGCGCAGCCGCAGTGTGCGCGGACCCGAATCCACCGACCCATACAGCAGGAGAACCCGCCAGCATGAGCGATGCGAATACGTCCGACCCCGCCGTTGTCATCCTGGCCGGGGAGCTCGATCTCGCCGACGCGCCTGCCGTGTCCAGCCAGCTGCACGCTGCGGCTGGGGCCGATGGCCGGGTTGTCGTGGACCTCCACGGCGTGACCTTCATCGACTCGACGGCGATCGGCGCTTTGGTCGGGGTGCAGCGGGCACTCAAGGAGCGGGGCGGCACGATGGTGCTGCGCCGTCCGTCGCGCGCGGTTGCGCGGCTGCTCGAGCTCACCGCCCTGGACCGGCTGTTCGAGATCGAGCCCGGCGAGGACGACGACACCGACGACTGACGCACCGACGGCGCCCAGATCGCGCTAGAGGCACCGATCACCACAGAAGCCGGCTCGGATGACCGAGCCGGCTTCTGCGTTTCCCGTGGATCAGACAATCCCGTCGGGGGGGTCGATCATCGCGCTCGCCGGTGAGTATCCGGCCGAGCTGATCAGCACGCCCCACTCGTCCAGTTGGGCCATGAGGTCGTCGAGGTCACGGTCGTACATGATGGCCAGCGCCCTCAGGTCCTCGCGGCGCAGCGACAGGACCCGGTTGTTGTAATCCTGGCGCTGATCCTGGATCGCGTTGGCGAACCGCGTCAGCGGGCCCGCCGTCTCCACCGGCAGCGCCCGCAGCGCGTTCAGGTCCAGCACGACAGTGCTGGCCGCGGTCGATCCGGCGCGGCCGCCGGACGCAGCTACCGACGCCGGCGGGACGATCTCGGCGATGGGCACGTTGTAGAACGCAGCCAATTCCGCCAGTCGGGCCACCGTCAGCGCCCGATCGCCGCGCTCGTAGGAACCCACGACAACGGCCTTCCAGCGGCCCCCGGACAGCTCCTGCACGGCGCTCAGCGAGAGCCGCTGCTGCTGGCGGATGGCCCGCAGCCGCGCGCCGAGGCGCTTGCCGTAGTCCCCGGCCGGTGCTGCGGCGTCCGTCTCGCCGCCGGTTGCGCTGCCTTCTGTGCGCGCCTCAGTGCGATGCACATCGGCTGCTTTCGACCCAGTCACAAACAGATCCCCTCGTGGCTGCTGCGCGGCCGGCCTCGGATCCCCCGCCCGACGCTCTCGACCGCAGCGGCGCGGCCAGTATGGGCGCATGTGCGGGCAACAGACCACTCAGCGCCACTCAACGAGCGGTTTGAGAGGAAGGTGCATACATACCTCACGGTGCGTCGGGCGCTGAATACGGAGGGTTCGCTCCACCGTGTCGTCGATCGGCATCCGCGGGCCATGGCGGCCCGGCCGGCCGCGGTCGCACTGCTAGGGTGGAGGGCGTTCCTGGACATCCTTTAACGCCCGTCCCGTGAGGCGGGCAAGGAGGTCGGTAGTGCCTGCAGAAAATGCCAGCGATGACCCGCGCGCCACCGGCGCCCGGTCAGTGCTCGACAGCGGCGACGTCTCCCGCGTGATCGATCGCATGGCCCACCAGATCCTGGAGAAGACCGGCGGAGCGGCCGATGCCGTGCTCCTGGGCATCCCGACCCGCGGAGTTGCCCTCGCGGCGCGCCTGGCCGGGCGGATCGCGATATTCGAGCCGGTGTCGGTGCCAATCGGCACGCTCGACATCACCTTGTACCGCGATGACCTGCGCCTGCGCGGCGTCCGGCCCCTCGGGGCGACGGTCGAGCCTGCCGGCGGCATCGATGGGCGGCTGGTGATCCTCGTGGACGACGTCCTGTACTCGGGCCGAACCGTGCGGGCCGCCCTCGACGCGCTGACCGCGCTGGGCCGCCCCCGCGCGGTGCAGCTGGCCGTGCTGGTCGACCGCGGCCACCGCGAGCTGCCGATCCGGGCGGATTACGTCGGGAAGAACCTCCCGACGTCCAGGCAGGAGGAGGTGCGCGTGCAGTTGGCCGACGTCGACGGCGCCGACGGGGTGTTCCTCACAGATGGCCTCTATCCGGGGGAGCGAGGCAGATGAGGCACCTGCTGTCCGCCGGGGATCTCGACCTGACCGAGGCGCTGCTCGTGCTCGACACCGCCGAGCAGCTGGACCGGGCGATCGCCGGCCGCGATGTGAAGAAGCTGCCCACCCTGCGCGGGCGCACTGTCGTCAACCTGTTCTACGAGGACTCGACGCGCACCCGCACGTCGTTCGAGCTCGCGGCCAAGCGGCTCTCGGCCGACGTCATCAACTTCTCGGCCAAGGGCTCCAGCGTCGCCAAGGGCGAGTCCCTCAAGGACACCGCGCTGAGCCTGGAGGCCATGGGCGCCGACGCGGTTGTCGCGCGGCACTGGGCCTCCGGCGCGCCGGAGCGGCTGACCTCGTGGGTGCGCGGCAGCGTGATCAATGCCGGGGACGGCACGCACGAGCACCCGACGCAGGCGCTGCTCGACGCCTTCACGATGCGCCGCCGGCTGCGCGGCGGGGAGGGCGACCTCGAGGGCCTGCATGTGGCGATAGTCGGGGATGTCCTGCACTCGCGGGTGGCGCGCTCCAACACGCTGCTGCTGCGGACCCTCGGGGCACGGGTCACGCTGGTGGCTCCGCCGACGCTCCTGCCGCTGGGGGTCGAGCGGATGTTCGGCGACCCCGTCGATGTCTCCTACGACCTGGATAGCGTGCTGCCGACGGCGGACGTCGTCATGATGCTGCGCGTCCAGAGCGAGCGGATGGCCGAGTCGTTCTTCCCCTCGGCGCGGGAGTACTCCCGTCGGTACGGGCTCGATGTGCGCCGGATGGGACTGCTCCCGGACCACGCCATCGTGATGCACCCGGGACCCATGAACCGCGGCATGGAGATCGCCGCCGACGTAGCCGATCACCCCAAGCGCTCGACGATCGTCGAGCAGGTCACGAATGGAGTCAGCGTGCGGATGGCCGTGCTCTACCTGCTTCTCGGCGGTGCCGAGTGATTCTCATCAGGGGAGCGCGCCCGTACGGGGAGGACGCTGTCGACGTCCTGATCGCGGACGGCGCGATCGCCGCGATCGGCGCGCCGGGATCCGTGGCCGTGCCGGACGATGCCCAGATAGTGGAGGCCGACGGGCTGATCCTGCTGCCGGGCTTCGTCGATGTGCACACGCACCTGCGCGAGCCCGGCCGCGAGGACGCCGAGACTGTGGCCACCGGCTCGGCTGCGGCCGCGCTCGGCGGATACACCGCGGTCTTCGCAATGCCGAATACCGAGCCAGCTACCGATACCGCGGGCGTCGTCGAGCAGGTATGGCGGCTCGGCTCCCAGATCGGCCTGGTCGATGTCATCCCGATCGGCGCCGTCACCGTGGGCCGCAAGGGCGAGCGCCTGGCCGAGCTCGGCGCGATGGCCGACTCCGCCGCGCGCACCACGATGTTCAGCGACGACGGCAGCTGCGTGTCCGACCCGTCGCTCATGCGCCGCGCGCTGGAGTACGTGAAGGCATTCGACGGCGTCGTCGCCCAGCATGCCGAGGAGCACAAGCTGACCGTCGATGCGCAGATGAACGAGGGCGCGGTGTCCGCGCGGCTGGGGCTCAAGGGCTGGCCGGCCGTGGCCGAGGAGGCGATCATCGCCCGCGATGCGCTGCTGGCCGGGCACGTGGGCTCCCGCCTGCACGTCTGCCACGTGTCGACGGCCGGATCGGTCGACATCCTGCGCTGGGCCAAGGCCAAGGGCTGGGACGTGACCGCGGAGGTCACGCCGCACCACCTCCTGCTGACCGACGACCGCGCCGAGGGGTACGACCCGCTGTTCAAGGTCAACCCGCCGCTGCGCACGGCCGCGGATGTCGAGGCGCTGCGCGAGGCCCTGGCCGACGGCACGATCGACTGCGTCGCGACCGACCACGCCCCGCACTCGACCGAGGACAAGGAGACCGAGTGGGCCGCCGCGCCCCCCGGCATGCTCGGGCTGCAGACGGCGCTGTCGGTGGTCGTCCAGACGATGGTGCAGACCGGGAAGCTGGATTGGCGCGGCGTTGCCGACCGCATGTCGGTCGCCCCGGCGCGGATCGGGCGCATTGACGGCGTTCCTTCCAGCGACGGGGGCCCGGCCGGCCCCAACGGCGGGCACGGCCAGCCGATCGAGGTCGGGCGAGCGGCGAATCTCGTGCTGATCGACCCTGACGCGACATGGCTGGTGGCCCCGAGCGAGCTCGCCTCCAAGTCGCGCAACACCCCCTTCGCCGGCTTCACCCTGCCGGCCCGGGTGATCGCGACGTTCCTGCGCGGGACGCCGACGGTGCTCGATGGCGCCCTCGCCGCAACGGCCGGGGCGACCGCATGACCCGCCTGCTGCTCGTGCTGGCCACCGTCGCCTTCTTCGCCCTCGCCCTCTGGGGCATGCGCCGGGGCTGGCTGGCCCGCGGCCGGCGCCAGGGCGATCTGGAATCCCCGCCGATCCCGCCCGCCGATCTCGGGGCGCAGCTGCTCCAGCCGCTGACCGGGCTCTACGTCGGCAGCACGATGGCCGGCAGCTGGCAGGACCGGATCGTCGCCGGCGGCCTGGGCGTCCGCGCCGATGCCACGGCGACCCTGCATGCCGCTGGGGTGCTGATCGCGCGGCAGGCGTCGGAGCCGGTCTTCATCCCGGCGGGCTCGATCGTGGAGGCCAGCCTCGCACCGGGGCTGGCCGGGAAAGTCGTCGGCGCGGGCGGGCTGCTTGTGATCCGATGGCGGCTAGGCGGCGAGCAGGTCGACACCGGCCTGCGCGCCGATGACAAAACGCGCTACCCGGAATGGGTCGCGGCCTTGAAAGGGCTGGTGAGGACGTGAGTGCGGATGCGCTGCTGGTGCTCGAGGACGGGCGCAGCTTCGCCGGTCAGTCGTACGGCGCCCTGGGCGAGACCTTCGGCGAGGCGGTGTTCTCCACCGGCATGACCGGCTACCAGGAGACGCTGACCGACCCGTCGTACCACCGGCAGGTCGTGATCCAGACGGCGCCGCACATCGGCAATACCGGTGTGAACGACGAGGACAACGAGTCGCGCCGTATTTGGGTAGCCGGCTATGTGGTCCGCGATCCCTCGCGCCGGTCGTCGTCCTGGCGGGCCACCCGCAGCCTCGACGAGGAGCTGGAGGCCAACGGGATCGTCGGCATCAGCGGAATCGACACCCGAGCGCTCACCCGTCACCTGCGCGACCGCGGGGCCATGCGCTGCGGCATCTCGACACTGACGACGGACCCGGCCCGGCTGCTGGAGCAGGTCCTGGCCAGCCCGCAGATGCTCGGCGCCGACCTCGCCGGCGAGGTCACCACCCCGCAGGCGTACGTCGTCGAGCCCGAGGGCGAGCACCGGTTCACCGTGGCCGCGCTGGACTACGGCATCAAGGCGATGACCCCGCACCGGATGGCCCAGCGCGGCATCCGCACCCACGTGCTGCCCTCGACCTCATCGCTGGCCGATATCAAGGCCACTGGCGCCGACGCGGTGTTCCTGTCCAACGGCCCGGGCGATCCGGGCACCGCCGATGCCGCCGTCGCCACCGTGCGCGAGGTGCTCGGTGAGCGGATCCCGATCTTCGGCATCTGCTTCGGCAACCAGCTGCTCGGGCGGGCCTTCGGGTTCGGCACCTACAAGCTGCAATACGGCCACCGCGGCCTGAACCTGCCGGTGATGGACCGCCGCACCGGCAAGGTCGAGATCACCGCGATGAACCACGGCTTCGCCGTGGACGCGCCGCTGGACGGGCCCACCGACACGCCGTACGGGCGGGTCGAGGTCAGCCACGTGTGCCTCAACGACAACGTGGTCGAGGGCCTTCGGGCGCTGGACCGCCCGGCTTTCAGCGTGCAGTACCACCCCGAGGCCGCCGCCGGCCCGCACGATGCCGGCTATCTATTCGATCGGTTCGTCGAGCTTCTGGAAGGACCGGCCGCCTGATGCCCAAGCGCACTGATATCTCGCACATCCTGGTCATCGGGTCCGGCCCGATCGTCATCGGCCAGGCCTGCGAGTTCGACTACTCCGGGACGCAGGC
>JAOPVO010000035.1 GCA_025966155.1 Pseudonocardiales bacterium | reverse complement strand
GGCGCCGCGCAACTCGTCGTCGGTGTATTGCACGGTGTTATCGGCCGAGCAGTAGCCGATGCCCTTGATCTTCTCGCTCTTGCAGGATGGCTTGGAAGTGTCCTTCGCGGTGACCGGCGCCCAGTGGTACTTCGTGCGGCTGAAGGCCTCGACCCAGAACGACTCGAGGTCCTGCGGGCCGAGAGACACGGTGTCGCTGCCGTCGTGGCCGTCGTAGGGCAGGTCGCCGCCGGCGTTATAGTCGGCCTGGCTGGTGTACGGGCGCTCGGTGATTCCGCGATCGGCCCAGTCCGTGTTGCAGAAGCCGGCGCCGTACTGGATCCCGTCGGCGAGGGCGGCGATGCGGTCGAAGCCATTGCCGTGCGCGCCCTGATCACCGGCGGCGCTGCCGTCGGGGTCGCGCAATTCCAGGTAGCCGGTCAGCGACAGGTCGAGCTCGTCGCCGGAGATCCGGAAGTTCTTCCCGTTGCCCTGCAGGATCCAGCCAATCCAGGACCCGGCGAAGCAGTCGGCCTGGGTCTCGGAGAACACGGTCGACGGCAGCTGGATCTTCAGCCGGTACTGGATCGCGTGGCCCATCTCGTGGGCGAAGACCGCGGCCAAGGTGAATTCGCCGGTCTTATCCACGAGGTCGTTGAAGAACCCGCTGGTGCGGTCGTAAGCGACCGAGTCATCGAGTCGGCAGTGCATCAGGTTGTCCTGCACGACGCTGGACGACTTGGCCAGGCAGCCCTCCTTCAGGCTCTCCGGCGAGGGATCGGCGCCATCGACGGACCAGACGCCGCCGGCCAGTTCCTCGAATGGCTTGCCACTGGACAGCTCCGGGTAGGTCTGGTCCCAGAAGGCGTATACGTCGACCATGGCCTTCTTGGCCAGTTCGTCGTAGGCCGTGCCGCCATCGCCGATGACTTTGAAATTGGTATCGCCGCCCTTGCGGACCTGCGACTGCGACCCGCTGCCCTCGATCTGCTGGGTGCAGCCCGCGACAAGCGCGAGGGCAACCGTCGAGGCGAGGACCAGGCGCAGCCGCCCTAGGCAGGAGCGGAAGCGGCGGGCGCGAACCAACCCGGCACCGCCTAGGGGCGACTGCGACATGGGGGCTCCTCGTACGGCGACGCTTTCGGCTGCTGGGTCAGGCGCTTTATACCGTGACGCGGTCGCCGAGTCCTAGCGTTCCGCCGTGTTGAGCTAAGGCTGATGCCCAATCGACGCTAGTGGAGGGCTACTTGACCTCGTCGGCATCGGCATCCGCGGCGGCGGTATCGGTCGTGGCCCCGTCGGCCTCGCGCTCGAAGAAGTCCTTGACCTGCAGATTGCTGTCGGTCTGGTCGGCGACCTGCTCGGCCATCTCCTCATCGGAGAGGCCCTCGCCTGCGGGCTTGGTGGTGCCTATCGACTCTGACGTGTCGGACATGCGTCTCCTCCAGATGGCGGGGCAGCTGAATCAGCTGTCGTGATGACAGCTGAATCTGGCTACCCCGCCCGCTGGCGGTCTAGACGATCTGTGGACCTAGACGATCTGTGTAGCTAGACGATCTGTGTAGCTGGTGGATCGGATCAGCTCTGTCGCTGGTGGATCAGTAGGAGAAGCCGAGCTCCTTGAGCAGGTCCTGCGAGTACGCGATCCGGCCGGTGAGCTCGGACGCGGGACGGTAGGACAGCTCCAGGGTGGCCGCGGCCATGACCGAGGACGGCTCGGCGTTGGGATCGTCGTCGCCCGTGGTCAGGTGGTGGTGGATCGTTCCCGGCGTCGGGACGACCTGGTTCGGCGACAGCGCGCTGACGGCGATGTTGTTGCCGAACTCCTCAGCGGCCAGGCCGGTCGAGAAGCGCTCGAGCGCCGCCTTGCACATGCCGTAGACAGTGCCGCCGCGGGCCGCGCGCTCGCCGTAGGGCTGAACCGGCTGCTTGGCCGCACCCGAGGAGATGTTGACGATGTGGCCGCCGCCCGCGGCGCGCATGCCCGGCAGGACCAGCTGTGCCAGGTGGAACGGCGCGGTGACCTGCACCTCGAACATCAGGCGGAACTTCTTGTCGGCGAAGTCGGCGACCGGGACGAACCAGGTGACGGCGGCGTTGCTGACGAGGATGTCGACGTGGCCGCCGAAGGCGCCCTCCGCGGTGGCGACGAGCGCCTCGCGGTCCGCTGCCGAGGACATATCGGCGACGAAGATCTCGACCTTGCCACCGGCGTCGGTGATGCGCTGGGCGGTCTCCTCGAGTGAGCCCTCCATCGCGTTCTGGCCCTTGCCCCTGGTCCGGGCGGTGATGAGGACGCTGGCGCCCTCGGCGGCGAACCGCTCTGCGATCTCGGCGCCGATGCCACGGCTCGCGCCGGTGACGATTGCGGTCTTGCCGGCAAGCTTCTGCTCAGCCAATTGTCTGCTCTCCTTCGATCAACGGTGATCTGTCGGCGGGGTGCGTGCAGACCCCTCACCCCAGTGAATCAGCGGCGCGGAGCCGGGTGCAAGGGTGAACCCCTCATCGGGGGGCGGTGAGCGAGGCACCGAGGAGGCGCGCGGGCATGGATAGGCGGTCGTTCCTGCGCCGGGCGGGCCTCGTGGCCGGCGGCGCGGTGGTCGGCGCGGGCGGCGGGCTGGCCCACGAGTGGGAGCACATCCACTACGGGCTGGCGAAGTCCGGGCACGCCCTGGGGGAGGAGAGGCCGCCCGATCTGACGCAGACCCGATTGATCTACCGGGTGCCCGCGGCATCTGGGGCATCGGCTGCCGGGGCCCCATCTCCTGGGACCCCACGGATCGCGCTGACCTTCGACGACGGCCCATCGACGGCGTACACGGCCCGCGTCCTGGACGTTCTGGCGGCGGCCGATGTGCGGGCCACGTTCTTCCAGGTGGGCGAGCGGGTGCGCGCCCTGCCGGCCCTGGCCCGCGAGGTGGCCGCGCGGCACGTCGTCGGCAATCACACCTGGGACCACCCGGACCTGTCGCTGGCCGAGGCCGGGGACGCGCGGAGCCAGCTTCAGCGCACGCACGACGAGGTCGCGTCGGTTCTCGGACAGCCGCCGACGCTGTTCCGGCCGCCGTTCGGGCGGTTCAGCGGCGCGACGGCGATGATCGCGACGTCGATGAACTACCCGATCGTCCTCTGGGACACGTTGTTCGATGTGCGCCAGAGCGCCGAGGCCAACATCGAGCAGCTGGCCGCATCGGCGCAGGACGGGACGATCATCCTGGGCCACGACGGCGGGCCGCTGCACAGCGATGTGGTCATCGAGGCCCTGCCCGAGCTGATTGCGCAACTCAAGGACAAGGGCTTCCAGTTCCAGACGATCCCGGAATTGCTGGCCTCAGGCTGAGCTGCGCTTCGAGGTGGCGGAGGCTTCAGGGGAGGGTTCGGCTGGATAGGCGCGGCCGGCCCTCCCGGGAACGGCAGCGCGCATATCGCCTCCGGCCGGACGCCAAGAATGGACCATCCGGGCCGAGAGTCGGCCCGGACAGCCCATTCCTGGGGATGAGGTCAGGGTTGCAGCTGGCTAGTTAGCCGGGGTCGCGTCGCCCGTCGCGCAGCATCTCGATGGCGCGCAATGCGCGGCGGTCGCGGGTCTCCTGGCGCTTGGCCTCATCGACCCAGCGGGCGTACTCGCGGCGGTGCGTATAGGAGAGGCCCTCGTACGCGGCCTTGGCCACGGCGTTGGTCTCCAGCGCCTGGGCGAGCTCGACCGGCGGCACGACCTCGCGCGGCTCGTCGTCGCGCTCGACCTGCAGCGTCAGGGTGTCCCCGACGTCGACCGAGTACTCGGCCCGCTGCTCCTTCCGGACCCCGATCCATCCGACACCGCCGTAGATGGCAACCGTCGTGCGATACGGCGGGTTGCCGTTGACGCTGACCTTCACCGGCGCCCGTGCCCGCCCGAACACCTGCACCGGGTCCATCGGGAGGGGAACCGCCGCCCCGCGCAGCTCGCGGGCTTCCAGCACGCCTTGGAACTCCATCATCGTCACGACTTCCAGGTGATCAGGGCGTCGAGCGCCTCTACGTTGCCGCCACGCACCAGCAGCGGGTTGATCTCCAGTGACTCCAGCTTGTCGCCGAGGCCCTGGGCAATCTTCGCGATCGCGTGCACTGCGTCGGCGACGGCATCGAGATCGGCCGCCTCCGCTCCGCGGTAGCCCTCGAATAGCTTCGCGCCGCGCAGCGACTTGAGGGCGGCAAGCACCTCGTCGCGCTCGACCGGCAGGACCCGCAGCGACGTATCGCGCAGGACCTCGACCCACACCCCGCCGAACCCGACCGCGAGCACGTGGCCCCAGGCGGGATCGGTGACGATGCCGGCCAGCAGCTCCAGGCCCGCGCCCCGCATCGGCTGCACGAGCGCGCCGACGACCTCGCCGCCGGCCTTGTGCCCGGCCGCGACCACGGCATCGAAGGCCTCGCGGACATCGGCGTCGGATGTCAGATTCAGCTTGACCCCGCCGATATCGCTCTTGTGCTCGATGTCGTCGGCGGCCAGCTTGACCACCACGGGGTAGCCCACGCGATTGGCCGCGGCCACAGCCGCATCGGCGTCGGCGACGACCTCCTGCGGGACCATCGGCACGCCGTGCTGGGCGAGGAACGCGGCGGCGTGATGCTCGGCCCACGTCGTGCGGCCGGTGATGCCGCGGGATGCGGCGAAACCCTCGACATCGAGGGCCTCCCCTACGTGCCCGGCAGGGGCCTCGCCCGCGCCACGGACCTGGCGCGCGCGGTATGCCTCTGACCACTGGAGCGCCCGCCCGAGCGCCGTAATTCCGTGGTCGATACCGCCGAGCACGTAGGGGAAGTCTGAGCGCTGCTGCACCTGACGGGCGAAGTCCGTCACGTCCAGCAGCGTGGATCCAAGGGGGATGACTGGCTTGCTCATCGTCCGCAGCAGCTGCGCGGTCGCGGTGAACTGCGCGAAGACCGGCTCCGGGTCCGGAGGGGAGGTCTTCGGCAGGTCGGTGCTGTAGACCACGAAGTCGATATTGGGGTCGTCGACGGCGGCCTGGATGCAGTCCCGCGACAGCGTCGGGCTGACCAGGATGTAGCCGGTCACGTCCAGCGGGTTCTGCACCGAGGCGAAGTCGGGGACGACGGCCTCGATCTTCTTGATCGTCTCGGGCTCGAAGTCGGGGATCTCCAGGCCCTCGTCGGCCGAGCGGTCGGAGATGATCTCGCACGCCCCGCCCGAGGCCGTCACGAAGCCCACGCGGCGCCCGGGCAGCGGCTTGCCGCCGAGGGACGCCAGGAGGCCGGCGGTCATGCAGAGGTCCTCGAGGCTATTGACCCGGATGACGCCGTGCTGCTTGAACGCCGCGTCGACTACTGCGTCGTCGCCGACCAGCGAGCCGGTGTGCGCCTTGGCCACGCGGGCCCCGGCCTCGCTGCGCCCGACCTTCAGGACCACGATCGGCTTGCCCTTGGCCAGCGCGCGATCGGCGATCGCGAGGAACTCCTCGGGGTTGCGGATCGACTCGATGAACATCGCGATGACGTGGGTGTTGTCGTCCTCGTCGACCAGGTAGCGCAGGACGTCGACGTTGTTGACCATCGTCTCGTTGCCCATGGCGCATAGCAGGCTGATACCAACATTCCGGGCCTGGGCCTGGGCGAGGATCGCGCTGGCCAGCCCGCCGCTCTGGGTGATGAAGCCGACGTTGCCGGTGACCAGCGGCGGCGTGATCGCCAGGCCGTAGGGGGTGCGGCCGTCGGCGGCGTTGATGTAGCCGTTGCCGTTCGGGCCGAGCAGGGTCATGTCGTTGGCCAGGCAGAAGTCCAGGAGCTCCTGCTCGCGGACCTTGCCCTCCTCGCCCATCTCGCCGTAGCCGGCGGTGAGCAGGACGATGTTCTTCGTGCCCTTCTGCGCCAGCTCCGCCAGCACGGGCATGACGGCCGGGACCGGCAGCATCAGGTAGGCGAGGTCGATCTCGCCCTCGACGTCCAGGACCGACTTGTACGACGGCGTCCCATGGACGTCGATCCCGCGGGGGTTGATCAGGTAGACGGGGCCATCGAAGTTCTTCAGATTGCCGAATGTGCTGGTGGACCATCGGGACTTATCGGTCGCACCCACAAGGGCGACGGACGTCGGTGCGAAGAACTTCCGCAACCTGGATGGTGATACTTGGTCGGCGCTGACCACAGACGACATTCAGTTCTCCTGGCTCGGGAGGGGGGCTCAGCCTTGGTGGTTCGCCTTCCTAGAACTGCGTTCTAGAACCGGCGTCTGTTTTGTAGCCCGCCGCGTTGCGGCATGTCAAGGGACCGCCTCGGCCGGAGGCGTTGCAGAAGTGCGTTTCTTCGCTAAACAGGGCGAAAACGGCCAGCCGAGCCGCGATTCCCCTGGCCAGCTGCGGCGATCCCGCGGGCTGGGGTTCAGCGAGTAAGACGGGTCAGCGGGTCAGACGGCGATGCGGCGCAGGAAGATCAGGCTGGCCTCGATCATCGTCTTGGCCTCGCGCCGGGAGTCGCAGAGCGTGATCTCGCGGGCGGCGTCGCCGATGACGGCGGTCATGATGCTGACGCGGACGCGTCCGACGGCGTCGTCCTTGGCATCCAGGAGCTGGGCGTTCTGGCGGATCCAGGCCTTGCTCCGGGCGCGGCGCATGCTGGCGAACCCCGCCGGGCCGGGATCGGACAGGAACAGGCGGGCGACCTCGCGGCGGCGCCAGGCCGACTCGAGGTACGCCCGGGCGCCGGCCATGAACAGCTCGAGGCCGTCCTCCTCGCCGCTGGCCCGAAGCGCCGCGACGGCGGTACGGGCGGAGTCGACGTAGCCGCCCTGATGGGTCAGGTAGAGCCCGGTGAACAGCTCGGCCTTGCCGCCGAAGTGGTGGTAGATGCTGCCGACGCTGAACCCGGACTTCTCGACGACGTGGGCGATGCTGGCGTCGGCGAAGCCATGCTCGAGGAACACATCGCGGGCGGCATCGAGGATGGCCTGGCGCGTCTGGGCCGTCTTGGCCCAGGTGCGCCCGACCGTGGGCTCGATGACGTCGAGCGTCTCCGGCTCCTCGGTGCGCGTGGCCATCCCTGCATAGTGACACGACTTTCCGCGCCGTCCACGGGCTATCGCACGTCACGGGCATCACAGTCCGCGGCGCGGGATCGTTAGCAGCGCGAACTACTATGAGCCAGTGCCAAACCGCCAACGTTCGCAGAGCGAGGGCACACCCGCTGCACTCGATGAGCCCGACCGCCTCGATCCCGATCCCGAGGACCTGAAGTACGCCTGGCGGGCGCTGTCGGTCGTCGGGCTCGCGAGCATCGTGTCGGCGCTCAACACCAGCGCCCTCAACACCGCGCTGCCGACGGTCGTGCGGCACTTCAACGCCACCAGCAGCGAGGCCAGCTGGATCCTCATCACCTTCCTCCTGGTCAGCACCGTGGTCACCCTCGTATGCGGCCGGGCGGCGGACATGATGGGCCGCCGGTCGATGTACCTCTGGGGCCTGGGCCTGTTCACCGGGGCGAGCTTCCTGCTCGGGCTCGCGCCCAATGTGCAGGTGCTGATCGGGCTGCGGGTGGTGCAGGCCGTCGCCGGCTCCATGCTGCTGGTCAACAGCGCGGCGATCGTGAGCGCGGCGTTCCCCGAGCGGATGCTGGCCCGCGGTTTGGGCATCTACATGGCCTCGTTCTCCATCGCGCAGTTGGTCGGCCCGACCCTCGGCGGGGCGCTGGCGACGTCGTTCGGCTGGGAATGGGTGTTCTGGTTCAACGTCCCCGTCGGCGTGCTCTGCTTCGTGTGGGGCGCCATGACCCTGCGCAAGGTCGAGACCGACAGCGAGTTCACCGGGCTCGATATCCGCGGCAACGTGCTGCTGTTCCTGGGCCTGGGCGGGTTGATCGTCGCGCTGTCCGAGGCCGCGAGCCTGGGCTGGACGAGCCCGCTGGTGCTCGGCGGCGCGCTGTGCGCGCTGATTTTCGTGCCCACATTCATCTGGTGGGAGCGGCGGGTGGCGCACCCCGTGCTCGACCTGAGCCTGTTCTCCCACCGGCCGTTCGCCATGGCCAACGCGTCCGGCTTCATCAATACTGTGGCGCGCGGCTCGGTCATCATCATCGCCGCGCTGTACTTCCAGGCCGTCTACGACGTGACGGCCCTGCACGCGGGGCTCCAGCTGCTGCCGCTGGCGGCGGCCAATGCGATCGCGTCATCGTCGCTGGGCGGGCTGACCAATCGCTGGTCCTCGCGCACGGTGGCCGCCATCGGCTCGGCAATCACCTCCGCCGGGCTGATCATCATGTTCGCCGCGACCGGCACCGGGGCGTCGTACCCCTACGTCTGCGTCGGGCTGATCGTCGTCGGTCTCGGGTCCGGGGTGTTCATGCCGGCGAATATCTCCTCGATCCTGGAGGACACCGACGACGACCAGGTCGGGATCATCAACGCCGTTCGCATCACCGTGCAGAGCACCGGGATCGTGATCGGCACCGCACTCGCGCTGACGATCCTGACCGCGCCCCTGGCCCAGGATGTGCGGCAGGCGGTGTTCGCCGGGACGGTCAGCGCGCTGGGCAACGGCGCCGTGGACCAGTTGATCGGCGGCTATCGATGGGCGTTCGGGGCGATGGTCGTGATCTCGCTGATCGGCATCGCGACGAGCTTGGCCAGCAGCCGGGCGCAGAAGGCGCATGCCGCTGCTGCGCCTGCCAGTGCGGACGTTCTCGCGGAGGTGTGACAGGGGTGGAGCATCGCTTCGAGACCCACGTGGTGTGGGACGGGAGCACGGCGGGCGGCTACCGTGCCTACTCGCGGAACCACCGCGCAGTGGCCCCGCCGTCCGCCCAGGAGCTGTCGCTCAGCTCGGCGCGGGCGTTCCACGGCGATGCTTCGCAGATCAACCCCGAGCAGCTGCTGGTGATGGCCGCGAGCTCGTGCCAGCTGCTGTCGTTCCTGGCCCTCGCAACGCGCGTGGGGCTGGATGTGCGCGGCTACAGCGACGACGCATTGGGGACGATGCCGCACTCGGCCGGGCCGATGAGCGTCGCGCAGATCGTGCTGCGGCCGCACATCGTGCTGGCGCCCGGAACCGATCCGTCGGTCGTGGCGGCGCTCGTTGAGCAGGCGCACGCCGAGTGCTTCATCGCCAACTCGCTGCGGACGTCGATCACCGTGGAGCCGACCGTGACGGTGCTATCGCGTTAGGGGTGCGGCGCTGGCGCTCCCGCTAGACCGGGGTGCTGGCGGCGATGACGGCCGTCAGCGAGCTATGCAGCTGCTGGAGATCCTCGACGGCCAGGCCAAGCTTCTGGACGATGGCGGGGGGAATCTTCAGGGCCTGCACCCGAAGTGCCACGCCGGCCTCGGTCAGAGACACCGCCAGGGTGCGCTCATCGCCCTTGACCCTGTCGCGAGTGACCAGTCCCGCGGCCTCGAGGCGCTTGAGCAGCGGGGACAGCGTGCCGGGGTCCAGCGCAAGAAGGCCGCTGAGCTGCTTGACCGACAGCGGCGCCTCGCCCCAGAGCGCGAGCATGACCAGGTACTGCGGGTGGGTGAGGCCCATGGGCTCCAACAGCGGGCGGTAAAGCGCCACGACATTGCGAGCCGATACCGACAGGGCGAAGCACACCTGCCGGTCGAGCCTGAGCATGTCGTCTGCGTCCATGATCCTCACTGTACCCGACTGTTGGTGCCCCAACAATTGGCGTACAGTCGATGCCATGAGCAGCACAGCGAGGACCCGGCCCACCGCCCTGCAGTGGCTGCGCTATGCCTTCGGGGCTGGGCTGCCGGCGTCGCTTTCGGAGTGGGTGCTGAAGGACACGACCACGCCGGGGTGGTCGCTGCGGCATCTGCTGCGGACGACCGTGCAGATCGTCCCGGTGCTGGCGGTGGCGGTGGTGGTCCTGCCCGGGCCGCCGCTCATCATCGTGCCGATGGTGCTGGGCGGGGCGCTGATGGGCTACATCTACAGCGTCGCGTTCATGATCCAGTCGACCGAGCACCGCCTCATCAAGGCCGGCTACCTCGAGGGGATCGGCGAGTCGATCCGCGAGGCGCGCGCCCACGACGAGCAGCAGATCGTGGCTGCCCGCTACCGGGCCCGGGTGGCGACCGCAAACGCCAAGCGGCAGTCCCGCGCGGACCGCGTCGCCGAGCGCAACGCCGCCCGCGGCCGCGACTGACACATCTGGGGCCAGCGCAACGCTTCCGTCGGCGCGCGTGGTCCGTCCGTCTTTCCCGCGATACTCGGGACATGGCAACCGCTGATGAGCCGAGCGACGCCGGGCCACCCGGGCCGAGCGGCGCTATGCCATTGCCGGCTGGGCCGTTGGCGGCGGCTGGGCCGAGCAGCGCTATGCCGTTGGCGGCTGGTCCGTTGGCGGCTGGGCCAAGCAGCACGGTTCCGGTGAGTGATGTGCCGAGCGGCGCTCGGCGGGTGTCGGTGCCGCCCGAGCGGCTGGGCCGCTGGATCGACGGCTTCGCCCAGCGCCACGGTGGCCTCTCGGTCGTCCGCGGGCCCGAGGTCGTGCACCTGACCGGGCCGGATGGCGCCCAGGCGTGGATCACGGTGCCGTTCCCGCCGCTGGTCCCCGGCTCGTCCGGCCCGGCGCTGGGCGACGGTCCGCGCGAGCTGGCCTACGACCCCGTCGATGACCTCATCGCGCACGTCCTGCGGCCCCGGCGGATCGGGGTGATCCTGGTGCGCCGCGGCGGCCACGCGTCGGGAGTGTTCGAGGGACCGGCGCTGCTGTCGTCGAAGGTCGGGTCGCGCTACGTGCAGGGCACGACGAAGGCCGGCGGGTGGTCGCAGCAGCGGTACGCCCGGCGGCGAGCCAACCAATCGCGCGCGGCTTTCGACGATGCGGCCGATGAGGCCGTCCGGATAGTGCTCCCGCACGCCGCCTCGCTCGACGCCGTCGTCACCGGCGGGGACCGCGGCGGCGTCGACGCGGTACTGGCCGACCCGCGCCTGGCCCCCCTGCGGGCCCTGGTCACCGGGCCGCTGATGGGCGTCGCCGACCCGCGGTTGCGGGTGCTGGAGGCGTCGCCGGCGCTGTTCCTCGCGGTGGCGATCGCACTCGATCCGTGATCGGGGCACCATGGTGAGGTGACCTCCTCCACCGGCGCGGCGGCTCCGCGCGCTGGTGCGGCGCCCCTTCCTGGGGGCGCGGCGGCCCCTCATGCTGGAGCGGCGGCTCCCTCCGCCGGCGCTGCTGCCGTGACGGGGACGCTGCAGCTGCTGCGGCACGGCGAGGTCGTTGTGCTCTCCGGGGCGGGCCTATCGACGGAGTCCGGCATCCCGGACTATCGCGGGCCGACCGGCGCCTTCAGCCGGAATCACACGCCGATGACCTTCCAGACCTTCACCTCGAACGCGGACGCGCGACGGCGGTATTGGGCCCGCAGCTATCTGGGGTGGCGCCAGATGACGTCGGCGCAGCCTAACGACGGGCACCGCGCAGTGGCGGCGCTGCAGGCCGCGGGCGCGCTGTCGGGCATCATCACGCAGAATGTCGACGGCCTCCATCAGAAGGCGGGCGCGCGCGATGTCATCGAGTTGCACGGCGGCCTCGATCGCACGGTCTGCCTGAATTGCGGCGACCTCGCGTCCCGGGTGGAGCTCGACCGCCGGCTGCACGAGGCGAATCCGCGGTTCACGGCCCACGTGGCCCGGATCAATCCCGACGGCGATGCCGAGCTGGCCGATGAGGACCTGCTCGCGTTCGAGATGGTGACGTGCCTGGTCTGCGGTGTCGGCCCGCTGAAGCCCGATGTCGTGTTCTTCGGCGAGACCGTCCCCCGCGAACGGGTCGAGCGTTGCTTTGCCCTCCTGGACGCGGCGGCGTCGCTGCTGGTGCTCGGCTCGTCGTTGACGGTGATGTCCGGCTATCGGTTCGTTCTGCGCGCGGCGGAGCTCGGCCTGCCCGTGGCGATCGTCAATCAGGGCCCCACCCGTGGGGACGCCAAGGCCGATGTGCGCATCGATGCGCCGCTGGGCCAGACGCTCACCCAGCTGGCCGACGCGCTAGGCGCGGCTGCGCCGTCCCCGTAGATCGGTGCCTGCGCCTCAGGCGCCCGTCACCTTGCTCGAACTTATCGGCCCCGTCCGCTGGAGTGTCGTATCAGTGGGCCAGTCCCGTCTGGCTGGGTCAGCCCCTACGGCCTAGGAGCGCGAGCGCGGTCCGCCAGAGGTCCTCAGGCGGGACGGTGATCGGCGGC
>JAOPVO010000016.1 GCA_025966155.1 Pseudonocardiales bacterium | reverse complement strand
CGCCGACGCGCGACGGCTCGCGATCGCGGGCCTTGCGCGGCGCCCGCTCGGGCGCGGGCGGGTCGGGCTCGAGCAGGAACGACTCGCTCTTCTGCATCAGGCTGGCCAGCGCCGCCGCGATGTCGATCGCCGGCACATTGCGGTCCTGCTCGTACGTCTCGATCAGCGACCGGAAGAACGCGGCGTCGGGCGCCTGGAGCGCCTCGGTGATCGAGTCGGCGAACTTGGCCAGCCGGGTGGTGTTGACCTCATCGACCGAGGGCATCCGGATCTCGGTGATCGGCTGGCGGGTAGCGCGCTCGATGGCCTGAAGCAGGCCCCGCTCGCGCGGGGTGACGAAAAGCAGCGCGTCGCCGGAGCGCCCGGCCCGCCCGGTGCGCCCGATGCGGTGGATGTAGGACTCGGTGTCGTGCGGGATGTCGTAGTTGACGACGTGGCTGATCCGCTCGACATCCAGCCCGCGGGCAGCCACATCGGTCGCGACGAGAATGTCCAGCGAGCCGTTGCGCAGTTGCTCGATGGTCCGCTCGCGCTGGTTCTGGGCCAGGTCGCCGTTGATCGCGGCCGCGCCGTAGCCGCGGGCGCGCAGGCGCTCGGCGAGGTCCTCGGTGGCCTGCTTGGTGCGCACGAAGACGATCATCGCGTCGCCGGACTCGATCTCCAGGATCCGGGTCAGCGCATCGAGCTTCTGGGTGTAGCCGACCTGGATGTAGCGCTGGCGGGTCGCGGCGGCGGTGACGGTCTTGTTCGCCACCGTGATCTCGACGGCATCGGTCAGGTAGCGCTTGGAGATTCGGCGGATCTGCGCCGGCATCGTGGCCGAGAACAGCGCGACCTGCTTCGTGTCCGGGGTCTGCGCGAGGATCGTCTCGACGTCCTCCTGGAAGCCCATGCGCAGCATCTCGTCGGCCTCGTCGAGCACGAGGAACCGCAGTTCGGACAGGTCGAGCGCCTTCTTCTCCAGGAGGTCGATGACTCGCCCGGGCGTGCCGACGATCACCTGCGCCCCTCGCCGAAGCCCGGACATCTGCACCTGATAGGCCTGCCCGCCGTAGATCGGCAGGACCCGCACACCCGGCAGATGGTGGGCGTAGCGGCTGAAGGCCTCGGCGACCTGGAGCGCGAGCTCGCGGGTCGGGGCCAGCACCAGGGCCTGAGGGGTCTTCTGGGCGTCGGCGCCCAGGTCCAGCTGCGACAGGATCGGGACGGCGAACGCCGCCGTCTTGCCGGTCCCGGTCTGCGCGAGGCCAACGACGTGCCGCCCCGACAGCAGCGGCGGGATGGTGGCCGCCTGGATCGGCGACGGCGTCTCATAGCCGGCATCGGTCAGCGCCTGCAGCACGCGCTCGTCGATCCCGAGGTCGGCGAAGGCCGGCCCCTGCGCCTCAGGCGACGCGTCGGCCGGATCGGCGGCGTCGGCAGTGCTCACGGCGTCGGCAGTGCTCACGGCGTCGGCAGTGCTCACGGCGTCGGCAGTGCTCACGGCGTCCGGAGTGCTGACGGAGTCGGCGGAGCCAACGGCGTCGGCGGTGCTGATGGCGTCGGCTGGGCCGGCGGTGCTGACGGAGCCGGCTGGGCCAACAGAGTCGGCAGAGCCAACTGTGCCAGCAGAGTCGGCGGAGTCGGTGGAGTCGCTGGGCGTAGTCATCGCTGCCCAATCTAGTCGCCGAACGGGCTCCGGGCGGCGCGCGCGCGGGCGGCGGTCTGCGATCCTTGTCCCATGGCCACGTCCGGATTCTTCAGCGCTATGGCATCGGCGGCGTTGCGCGGGGCCGGGACACTGCTCCGTCAGAGCCGGTCCGCGCCGGCTAAGCCACCTAAGCCACCTAAGGCCCCGGCCCCCAGCACCACTGCTGCGCCACCGAAGAAGGCCGCGCATGGCAGCGACGGCGCCCTCGACGCGATCGTCTACGCGCCGCACCGCGACGGCGACGCCGACCCGGGCGAGGTCGTGTGGGCGTGGATCCCGTATGAGGAGGACCACGCACAGGGCAAGGACCGACCGGCGATCGCCATCGGCTACGACGGGCCGCTGCTGGTTGTCGTCCCGCTCACCAGCAAGGACCAGGACGGGCGCGAGGACACCTTCGCCCTCGGCACCGGGCCGTGGGATCCGGCGGGCCGGCCGTCGTGGGTGAAGCTCGACCGGCTGATCGGCGTGCAGCCGGGCGCCGTCCGCCGCGAGGGCGCAGCGCTCGACCGCGCCCGGTTCGACCAGGTCGTGGCCCGGATCAAGACCATCCACGGCGCGCAGCTGCGGTTGACCCAGTGACCGATCCGCTGCGCGTGCCGCAGGGCGAGATCGAGCTCCAGCGCTACCCCGTGCGGGGCGGCGAGCTGCTGCGCGCATGGGATGGCGCCGACGAGCATCTGCTGGCGCATCTGGCCGGCGACGACCTGGTCGCAGGCGATTCGGCCGAAGGCGGACCAGCCGCGGGATCGTCTGTGCCGGTGGATCTGACCGGGACCGTCGTCATCGTCAATGACGCGTGGGGTGCGCTGTCCACCGCACTGGCCGCGTCGCAGCCGATCCTCATCACCGATTCCGCGTTGGCCGCTGCGGCGGCCCGGGGCAATACGGCCCGCGCCATGCCGGGTGCGAGCCTGGATGTCCGGTCGCCTCTGGACGCTGCGCCGGCCTCGATCGATGTCCTGCTGGTCCGCATCCCCAAGACCCTCGCGCTGCTGGAGTTCCAGCTGTCGCGCCTCGCCCCGAGCCTGGCGCCCGGTGCGACGGTGATCGGCGCCGCCATGACCAAGGATGTTCACAGCTCGACCATCGAGGCGTTCGAGCGCTGGGTGGGCCCGACCCGCACCTCCCGCGCCGCCCGGAAGGCGCGGCTCATCCACTCGACGGTCGCGCCCGATCGCGTGCCGCCGTCGGTGGCGTGGCCGCAGACCTATGTCGTTCCGGAGGGGCTGGGCCGGCTCACCGGCGTGACGACGGTCAACCACGCGGGCGTGTTCTCGGCTCAGCACCTCGATATCGGCGCCCGGCTGCTGCTCGAGACGGCCATGCCCCGCCTCGAGCGCCGGGCGGGCCGGGCCGAGCGGATTCTCGATCTTGGCTGCGGCAACGGCGTGCTCGGCGTTGCCGCGGCGTTGGCGAACCCGGCCGCGCAGCTGACGTTCGTCGACGAATCGCAGCTGGCCGTCGCCTCGGCGCAGGCCACGTACGAGCGCGCGATAGCCGACCGCGCGCGGCCGGTGGACTTCCGGGTAGGCGGGACCTTGGACGATGCCGGCATCGCCCGGGAGTCGATGGACGTCGTCCTCAACAACCCGCCGTTCCATAGCCACCAAGCGGTCACGGACGCGACTGCATGGCAGATGTTCAGCGATTCCCGCACGGTGCTGCGCCGCGGGGGCGAGCTGTGGGTCATCGGCAATCGCCACCTGGGCTATCACGTCAAGCTCAAGCGCATCTTCGGCAACTGCGAGACGGTCGCGTCCAACGCCAAGTTCGTTGTGTTGCGCGCGAAGCGTTAGCTTGACTGTTACTGGGCGAGTGTTCCTCGCGGAGCATCAGTTGACTATCAATCCCAGGGACTGGGCCAGTCCCACGGCTTGAATCGGGTCGATGATGGCCCGCCTGAGGTCGACACTGAGCGGGTTGAAGGCGGATAGATCACTGCCGCGCAGATCGGCCTTGCCGAACTTCGCCAGATGCAATTGGGCGCCGGACAGATCGACGTTCAGGAATACCGCCTCGGAGCAGTTGGCGCCGGTGAGGTCGACCTCGCGCATCTTCACCCCATCGAACGACGCCCCGCGCAGGTCCGCGCCCGCGAGCCCGACGAACGACCAGTCCCCGCCGGCGACCCGCAGCGGCCGCAGCGAGGTCCGGGCGAAGGTGCTGCCGGAGAGCTTGCAATCGGTCAACTGGGCATCGAACAGCGCGCAGCGGATGAAAGTGCAGTTCAGGTAGGCGGTCTGCTCATGCCTGCTGCCGTTCAGCTGGACGTTGCCGAAGGTGCAGTTCTCGAAGACCGATCCGGTGATGATCGCCTCGCTCAGGTCCACGTCGTGGAACGAGCACCCCCGGTAGGACGCGCCGGCGATCTCCCGGCCGTACCAATCCAGGCCGGAGTAGGTCTGGTCCTCGGTCCACTCCCTCATGCCCGCGCCCGCACCGGCCGCCGTCAGGGAGCGAGAACGGGCGGCGGCGCGATAGGCCCGGTCCAGGGGATGGGCGGGCTCATGAGGGCAACCGCCAGCCCGAGGCCGACGGGCTGACGGACCGAGGCGATGCGCCGGCCGGGCTGCACCGCGTCCTTGGCCGGGGACACGATGTCCTCGCCGAGGCGCTGGCAGAGCCCGTCGAGGTCGGCCACATTGATGACCAGGCCGCCGAAGCCGGCATGCGCGGAGGTGACCTTGGGGGACTCGACGACCTCGATGACCGCCTCGCCAAGGCGGTGGAAGCCCTGGCGGATCGCGCCGATCTCCCGGATCCGCTTGATCGCCTCGCCGGTCGTGTCGCCGATCGCCTGGCAGGTCCGGTCCAGCGACGAGGTCGTCACGATCAGGTGGTCGAAGCCGACGGCATGCATCGCGTTGGGCGGCGGCGGCCCCTGCGGGGCGTCGGCGGCGTAGGTGGTCAGGCCGTCGATATCGGTGACATCGGCATGCTCGTTCGGCAGCCCGGCAAGGCCCCACGCCAGCACCCCGCCGTCGCCCTCGACGAAGCGCAGGCGGATCGTGCCGACCTGGATCGAGCCATCGGCGGCTTGAGTCAGGCCGAGGCTCACCCAGCCGCTCGGGTCCGCGGCGATCCGGATCTCGGAGAGCGCGGTCATGACGCCGCGCCGCGGCGAATCGACGGCCGGCTGGGGGTCATCCTCGACTTCATCGTCGTCATGGGGTCAACCTAGACCGAGATCGCCGCCCCGGCAGGGGCCGTTCGCAGGCAGACTGGACGGGTGCCCGCTGACGAGGATCGCGCCAGGATCGAGACAGATTCCCCTGCGGCCCGGGCCGAGCACATCCTCGGTGCGCCAGAGGCGGAGATCGACATCGTCGAGTACGGCGACTTCGAATGCCCGTATTGCGCGGGCGCGGCCCCGGTCCTGCGTCGGCTCGTCGAGGAGTCCGGCGGGCGGATCCGCCTGATCTTCCGGCATTTCCCGTTGTTCGAGGTGCATCCTCACGCCCTGACCTCGGCGCTGGCCGCGGAATCGGCTTCGGAGCAGGGGCTGTTCTGGGCCATGCACGACACGCTGTTCGCCCATCAGGACCGCCTGGACGACGCGGACCTGCGCCGATACGCCGAGCAGGTGGGCGCCGACCCGGACCGGGCCGTGGGCGCCGCGGCCCAGCGGTTCGCCGGCCCAGTCCAGGCCGACTACGCCGAGGGCGTCACCGCCGGCGTGCGCGGCACGCCCTCGCTGTTCGTCTGCGGCCAGCCCTATGCGGGCCGCGTCGAGGTCGAGGCCCTTCGCAGGGCGGCCGGCCTGCGCAAGCGCTGACGGCCCGCGCCAGCGGGAGCCGGGCGCGAGCTGGGAGCTGCGCTACGCCGCGGTCCACGGCAGCGGCGGCAGGCCCATTGGGGCCAGCTCGCCGCCAGGGGAGCACAGCGGGGACCGCTCGCCCATGACCCGCAGGATCCACGCCCCGAGCACAGCAGCGATGAGCGAGCCCGCCAGGATGCCGATCTTGGCGTCGTTGCGCAGCGACGCGTCGTCGAAGGCGAGATCGGTGATGAACAGCGAGATCGTGAATCCCATCCCGGCCAGCGTCGCGCCGCCGATGAGGTGGCTGTAGCGGACCCGCCCCGGCAGCGTGCCCAGGCCGGTGCGCAGGGCCAGCGTCGACGCCCCGCCGATCCCGAGGACTTTGCCGAGCACCAGCCCCAGGACGATGCCCAGGGTCACAGGGGAGCGGGC